>USAV01000034.1 GCA_900552715.1 uncultured Veillonella sp. | reverse complement strand
AAGGCAAGACTTTCAAGATGTTTTAGATTAGCTAATGGCGCATAATCATCAATTTGTTGAAAGTTTTCAATCGACAGCGCTACTAAATTTACTAATCTTGAAATAGGCTCTAATCTTGATACACTTCTTCCGGACCCAATATGTAGGTATTCTAGTTCTTGTAAGTTCTCTAATTTTGAAATATCTGGATAAACGCCCCATTTTATATGTAATTTTTTGAGTCTCCGTTGGGCACACACCGCATCAAATAACTCCTGTGGCATTCTTGTACAAAACATGAGCTCTGTAAAGATATCTGGATGTTCAACTAAAAAAGTACACCACTCCTGTAAAATGCGTTTCTTATCTTTAGCAGAATAGTCTTCATCTAGCTGTGTACAATTAATCATCAGCTTGTCTTCACCATCATATTCAGAAACCTCAACTACAGATTTTAGTTGTTTCTCATCCTTATGATAGTAGTCAAAGCCATATTTAATTTGCTTTTCTGTTAACACTGCCATTTACAATTCCTCATCTTTGTCAGTCCTATAATTAGTTTATCTATAACCAGAGCCATGTCCAACAGATTATAACGGGCCTAACAAATTGATACAAGCACATGCCCCTTCGCTTCTAGCACTTTTTTATAGAATACCTTCATCTGCTCGAAATCATGAAGAAGTTCATCTCTGATTTCTTCCTCTTCCTCATCATAATCCCAAATATTTGGATATAACTCTGCCTCTTTGCAGGCTGCCATATCAAAGGATTCAAGAGCCTCTTCCATATCAAACCGCTCTAGAGCTGCCACGATATCTGCTAACTTATCGTGTTCAGTATACGCTAAGTAATCCGATAGTTCTTCAACAGCTGTTATGCCAAGCACAGCTTGGCTAAGAGGGTTATTATCATCCTTATGGTCAGTGCTTACGCCGGTAAGCACGAAATGGAGCACATCCCACATCTTGTCGATATCAAGCAATAACTCATCGTCGTCATTCCACTCTTCAACACTTTCAAGAATTTCCTCTTCTTCTGAGCCCATGGATTTAAGCTCTTTTAAATTTACATCGCTTAAACAGCTATAATTGGCAATTAGTCCCATAATTAAATCCTTTCATAAACTCTTCTAACCATTAGAAAAATAAATTTTCCGATTCTGTAATACTTCTATCATCTTCATGGAAATAGCAGGTATATACAGGTTCACGATGCGCCGCATCATAGAATTTCTGTAATACAAGTGAAAGTTTCATGTCTATTGGCATATGTAAAGCTTTCACAATGGGTTCCCATAGTTCCATTGGCGAATAAGAGATAATCTGAGACTGCTTATTCTGACCATATTCTTCAAGTACTGCCGCATCAGAATACTTACTTGAGTCACAGTAATCATGCCAACAAATACTAAAAACGATTAAGTGAAATAAATCGTCTATACTTTCAGCTAAACGGCCAGCGGCACCCTCGCTACTCCAATACCCTATGGATCCGTCCTCCAATAGATGATATTCACCGCCAGCGCCATCTACAGCAAATGCCATACCGGGCACAGAGAACGTGCAGCGACCTTCAGCCGTATCTCGTTCCTCCAACGCATCTAGCAAGCGAAAATCAAATAGTGTATCAAAATTTTCAGCTAACTTGGCATCATTTCGCAATATATCTAAATAACCCATCTTACACGCTCCTATTAGCAGAAATTATTCCTAGCAATTTAGCCTCTCCTTCATCAGATGTATCTAATAGCGGAATAGCTAACAAAAGTACTTGCAAGGAGTAATAATAAAAGCTAAAGAGTAAATCATCAGGGAATACGTCCTCTTCCTCATATCTAAGAACATCTTCGTCTTCATCATATTCTTCCGACCAAAGGTATTCTTCGTTGAGCATATCTTCAAAGTTCGGCAATGGATCTGCATGCTCTAGCATAAGACCATCTCGAATGCACTCAGCAATCACAACAAACAACTCAACCAATTGTTCTGCTAAATACTGAGCCACCTCATTATGAGCGCTCTCTTCCTGAGCTTTCTTAAAAATACGGAGCAAGAAAATCATGGCAAATGGTGTAGCATGCCACAACGTCGATTGATGCTCAATATTCTGTGCTAACGCCTCACCAGCCGCATCAACAGTTTCCATGCTTTCCATGTTCCACAACACATCAAGTTCTGTAGGAAAGTCTGTAGCACGGCCATAGGTTGTGGTTAACCGATGCCACGGTATATCACTGACTTTTACCGTTTCTATATATTGTTTCGTCATAGTATCCATTATAGTTATACCTTTATATATACGCCCATGTAGAAACGCCTTCGGCCAATGATTATTTCTCAATAACCGCTTTCACCAATTCATAGGTATCTATAAGGCGAAGTCTACCTATTCTTGGCTCGTCTGTAATCTCCTCATAGATATCCTCAAGCGTTCTTCTTGGTGCTAGTGTCCATAATTTACACGGATATAGTTCAACTGTCCCGATAATTTCCAAATTATCCAGTAACAAGCCTAAGTCCTTATGATTAAACCAACAATCTGTATCGATACCAAAATTTGTATTATCTTTCCGGCATGCGATTTTGCTATTTAAAAATTGCTCCATCGTTGGTTTTTCTTCTTGTAAAAGCCGCGTACAGGCTAAATGATATTCGATTTTCCGCGGCGATTGATCCACGTCAGAGACGAATATAGCACCATACTTGTTTTCAAACTTAACAGCTAATACGTCCCCCATCTTAAAATGAGGTTCTCTCTTCGTTTTAGATTTACGAACCTTAACAGGCTTCGGATTTTCGCTCTGTAGCTGCAGGGCTAACTTATCTAATACCTTTTGACGCTGTTTAAGGGCCTTATCATCGATTTCTAGCCAAAACTCATGAGGACCCTGAGCGATTATATCTAAGGCTTTCTGTTTAATGTCATCTGTTAGATGCCCTATCTTCCACAACGAATAAGCCACAGCAGTCCAATAAATCTCTGTGTAAAACTCATCAGTGCAAAAATTTTGTTCTTCACTTAAGATTTCAGAAATTATGGTATCAACACTGACGCCATCCTTGTACCGCTCAACAATGGCATTATAAATATCATGACCGTCATCACTATCTATGATTTTCACACCGTCAATTGCCATATGAATCTCCTCTAGGACTCTCGTAATGCCAGTAGTGCAAATACTTCGTCCATATCAAGATTAAACATATTACTTTCAAGATTGATAGGCTCAAAATAGTAACGAACTGTATCTACCCCAAATTCATCTTCTAAATGGGCCCATTCTGCCCCTGAAAGCACGGTAAACCCAAGTGTATCGTTTCCAAGGCTTTCAACAAACCAGCGCACCTCATAATCAGGCTGAACGAAGTCGTTAAAGTATTTGATGGTTACATCCCGATCTTTCTCCTCACTATAAGGAATTTGCAGTTTTTTATCGCCCTTTTGTAACACAATATCGTCACCATAGAGCTTGCCATTACTAACAGTTTGAATATCGATAGGCTCATCCATCATATCATTGAAATAGTTCACCACATCCTCGTCATCCTCGCGCCAGTCAATCCAAATAATAGCCTCAGAATCAAATAAATCATCTAAATCCATATCATGACTGAAGAAATCTCTGACTAATTTATACATATCTTCCATGGTCTCTCTCCTATATATCACTTATATTTTTAGGTAGTCTACAACACCAGTATCCCCACTTTAATACAACTCTATAAGGTTTCATAAATCACATCTTGTTGAACCGTAAAGTTTTCATCAAAAGAAACTAAAACATATAGATGTCCTGCTGGGGATTCACCTATATCATAACCTAGTGCAAATGCGTCGTAACAACCTGATTTATTCAGCATTATATCCGTTAAGGTTAGTACAATAGACTCTTCTTGCGGTATTTCCTGTTGTATGAGTTCCTGTGCTAGTTGATCTAATTCATCTAATTCAACAGATAATTGTTTCCACATTGGTAGTGAAAGCACCTCAGCCTCAGTATAATTGGTACAACTAATATTAAGTTTTTGAAAGGCTTGTCCTTCATTCTCTAAACGATTAATGCCCAATCTGCGAGATACAAAGTAAACGCCATACGGTTCTTCAGACCAGCTTTCAACATTCCATAATGTCATTAATTCCGATTTTCTCATCAGGACGCTCCGTTAATTGATTATCCTGCAATATCCGCATCAACAGGGTTCCCATCCGCATCAATATTGGCTATGATGCAGTGTCCCCAGAAGATATCATCATCGTCATAATATACCTCTATGGTGCCATCGTTACGGAATGCCAATTCGCCCATCGTAATACGCTTAGCAAATACGTCTGATGTAATCGGGTCTTGGTCATCATTGTCGAGCCAATCATTAGCAAGGTCTAGTAATTTTTCACTAATATAGGTACTAATTCGTTGTTCAAATGCTTTGAAATTATCGATTGTATTGAAAGCAGCCAATGCTACAGTACAGCTTTCATCAGAGCCCTCATCTACATCAAGGGTGAATGCATAATCATCAATTCTTGCTGTGTAATATTGATACTCTCGATTTAACAAGAAGTCACCCCTGTCGGTATGAAGGTATTTAGGGGTTTTCAAATAAGCCGACAACACCTCTAATTCGCTATGTTTAGCATGTTCCTCTAACACCTCAAGCACATAATAGCGATTATTCCAAGATGGACGCATATAGCCCAAATCCTCTAAAGGCTTTGCTTTCTTAACCAACAATTTATAGACTCCATGGGGCTCAAAAGAATAACCCCATCTATCGTCAAGGCCCTCAATAATCCACGTCAAAATGCCTTCGCTACGGTCAAGCATACCAGTTCGAGTATCTAGGATAGCATCGGTGTCCACCAGTGGTCTATGATACTTATCTAAATAAGGACTAGCCCCATTCGCATCGCTGCGTGGCAATGCATAGATTTCAAACTCTTCCGATTCAAACTCTGCTTCATATTCTGGTAAACGTACAATACTCATATGACTCTCTCCTATTCATCACATTTTACGGTACAAACTATTTACAGTTAGAACTACATCCTTTTACAGATGATGCCATAGTATAATTACTTCTATAACATTAAAATGTTCTGTTGCATCACAAGTGTTCAGCTACATCAATTCTATGTAATAGTTCTTTCGCTAGTTCTTTGGCTATTTTGAATTCCTCATTTGAAAGCACCATAAGTACAAAGCTATCGGTTCCTGTGTCCATGCCTGCTAACGTATAGTTTTCCCACGTAGAATTAAGACTAGCACACCAGTCCATAATAACTTGATCTTCATCTAATGTTGCTGTATCAATAGTTAGATTTTCTCTAGTATCTAAAGACTTATTACGTATTAACTTCTGTACATAATAAATAAAATCCTCTAGTTCACATTTACAGTCTAACTCTACGGCATATCCTTTAGAGAGTAGTTCCTCATAGAGGTTCCACCAGCTATCTTCCAATTCTTCCAGGGAGCTCAACTTTACCTTGGTCATAAACGATTTAGCTTGTTTTGCATCGCCTAGCAACAACGTTGCTAATTCTGTAAATGTAGATCGCATCTGATCAATATCTAGATACACTGCTTCTACACACAAACTATAGTCAGGTACTCTGCGTTTTTTCATAAAAGCCCGCATCATCTTCACTGCGTCAGGATAACTTACATCAGCCATACGATAGGTCTTGCCATCTATATCTAAGAATAAATCTACTGCATCCTGCGTTTTACCTACACGTGCTTTCATGGCTGTACATCCATCGATGGCATGAGGTGGGTATAACTCCATGTACATATAAAATCCATCATGCATAGCCTTTAAGGTATTATCTATTCCGACTATATTAAAACCGTTTCCATTAGAACCAGGGCTCTTCAAGCGCCATTCTTCGAAATTATCAAATAGTTTTTCTTGAATCCAATTGTAAAAGCTCATATGCACTCTCCCCCATATACTGCTGTTTACATATAATGTTTAACTGACTATGTAACTAAATATGTAACTAAATATGTAACTGAATATGTAACTGAATATGTAACTGAATATATATCTTAATTATATCATTATTAAGGAATACTTATAATAAAAGCATAGGATAAAAAATACCCCTACAAGATACGTCTTGTAGGAGTATTGATCACACTATTTGGATTCTTATTTAGGTTCTAATTATTTAGATTCTAATTTAGCTGCCAATTCAGTATATTTTCGTTCTAACTCATTATATTTTTCAGATAGGTCTTTCATATCTTTCTTAAGTTGTGCTGCATCTTCAGTAGTTACCTCTTCAGAGCTTTTACCAAATTTGAAATTAGCACCTAAGCTAATAGAATTACGACCGTTACCAACAGTAGTAGCAGCATTAAACATTGTGTTTTTATTAGGGCGATAGAACGCACCTAACGCCGCTGCATTAGCATTTTTATAGTTACCAAAGCCAACGGAATAGGACCATTTGTCATGTTTATCGAAATCTAATGGATGCAAGCCAGCGAGTGCTGCAGAAGCCGCTGCTACGCTAGATACTTGTTGATCAGTGTAGGATTTAGCTTCATTTAAGCTATTAGCACCGCCATTAATAATACGATTATTTAATGTATTAATATCGCCTTCTATAGTAGTGATACGGTTTTCATGATTATCTACCACGTCTTTAATGGCATGTAATTGGGAGCCATTGACTGCATCAGTAGATGTCGCAGATACACGGCCTGCCGCTACATTTGTAATCGTACGTTCTGCACCACTATCACCAATGCTCAATGTACCAACCGCATTTCCACCAGCAAAGTTATAGGTTCTGCCGCCGATAACACCAGAGTTAGTAGATACAGCTGTAGCAGTAACAGACTTAGCACCTAGTGCAATGCTATTATCTGTGGCAGCCTTCGCATTCGTACCGATAGCGATGGAGTTTTCATTAAGAGCTTTAGCTGCATTTCCGATTGCAGTAGCGCTTTTACCAGAAGCCTCCGCTACAAAGCCAATAGCATTGGATGCAAAGCCTGTCGCTTTAGAAAGGCCAATCGCATTAGCCGCTCTGCCGGAAGCTACGGAAGACACACCAAGTGCTGTGGAGTATGTATCAGATGCTTGCGCATTATCACCGATAGCAGTGGATTGAGCACCAGTTGCTTTGGAAATAGTACCTACTGCAGTACCACCCCAACCAGTTGCTACAGAGTCAGTACCAATGGATACTGCTAATTCATCTGCTGTCGTATTTCTACCAATTACAATGCTACCCGCTTTAGCAATATTTGCGGCTTTGCCGATAGCAATAGAATCCACACCAGTTACAGATGCATTTGTACCGATAGCGATACCATTTTCCTTAGTTGTACTTGCACTATGACCAATTGCTAAAGAATCTTTTTCTGCTGCATTCGCTAATGTACCAGCAGCAAAGGCACTTTTACCAGCACTAGTAGAATAGTTACCCAATGCTACAGAGTCCTCATTAGACGCCACAGTTTTAAAGCCTAACGCTGTAGAGTACGCACCGCTAGCATTTGCATAGGAACCAACTGCAGTTGTATTCATAGCCGTTGCTTCTGCATTAAAACCAAACGCAGAAGATTGATTACCAGAACCTATGGAGCTATAACCTACCGCTGTAGCATAATCATTTTTTGCTTTTGCATTATAGCCAATCGCTGTACCCATGTCGTTATTGGCCTTTGCATTGTTACCGATAGCAACAGTATTTTGAGCAGTTGCTTCCGCTTTACGACCGATTGCATACGCATCGTTGTATGTTGCTTTCGCACTATCACCAAAGGCGATTGCATTATTACCTTGAACCTTGGCACCAGTACCACCTACCAAAGCATTATTGCCCTTAATGGTGTTATTCATGCCCAAAGCCACCGAATTCTGACCATCAATGCTATTACGGTTACCAATTAATAAAGAGTTAATTGCATTGTCATTATTAGCATGGTTAAAGCCACCTGCGATGTTATTAGTACCACCAATAGTATTGCTAGTACCTACTACCAAGCTGTGAGTAGCAGAGTTTGTATTATACCAACCTGATACGATACTACCTGGGCCAGATACAGTATTATTAGTACCAGAGGTGATAGTATCATTAGCGGAAGGTCGAACGGTATTCTTATCGCCACCAAGCAATATATTTTTTACAGGGGAGAACATACCCTGCTCAACTTTATTATCCCCACCATAGGCAATAGAATTTTGCATGCTTAGTGGCGCAGCAGTTGTAGCACTAATATCTAAATTAGATGCAGCAAAGGCTGTTGTAGTAATACCGGCGGTAATCATAGCCGTTAAAAGTAATTCTTTTTTCATGTGTTCTACCCCTTTTTAAGACAACACAAACAATATACTCAAAAAAAGATTCAAAGTTACCTAATGAAACCTGAATCGTATAGCACCCTCTATGCACCATTCATGATTTAACATGAATAAAGTATGAATATTACTCTAATATTATAATTCTAGCTCATAAGAATTGCAAGAAAATGCAAAAAAGAAGGTATACGGCTTTTATAAGCCGTATACCTTCTTTTCTATACTGGTGCGCCTAACCGGAATCGAACCAGTGACACGCAGTTTAGGAAACTGCTGCTCTATCCTACTGAGCTATAGACGCATGTATACTTTATTATATCGTTTTTAATAAAGTATACGCAAGGCGTCCTTATTGTTGTAGGTATTGGTTATTCACTTGTTTTTGTTCTTCTGGGCTTAGGTTTTGGTAGCCTTTTGCTAATGCACTAACCCAGGATCCGTAGGCAGGATTTGGGAATACAACAAAGGTAGTACCAAAGTCTTCTTTATGTTCATCGATGATAGCATTTCTTTCAGCTAAGGTCTTCCCTTTTGTACCAATTGGGAAGTCACCTGCATTATCACCCATAAACAAAATTATGCCGTACTTCTTAGTAATGGCATCAAAACGAGGTTGTTTATCAGAGTCTTTTTCGAATAGTAGTACATGTTCTTTATCGACCGATGGGAATCCTAGTTCTTTGAAGTTTTGTACTGTTACATCATAGTTAACAGGTGCATATCGGTTTGAAACGTAGAATATTTCAACACCTTGTTTATGTACTTCATTTAGGAACTCAACAGCACCTGGCATAGCTTGTGATTTACCTTGATGCACCGCTTGGCGCCACCAAGGAGCATCGAAGCGACCATTACCACTAGCAACGCTTTCACCCATCAGTTTAGTATTATCCACTACTGTTTCATCAGCATCAAGAACGATAGCAAGAGGTTTTCTTTGATGAGATGGATCAGTAACAGCCATCTTAACAAGATTTAGCGCCACATTGTACCCTTGATACGCTAGTGCTCTGTACTCTGCAGAGGTGCGCATCCATAAGAGCCCCATTGTTTCTGTTTCGGCTTGATACTGCTGTTTTTGCTTCAGTGCTACCTGCTCATCTAGCGCTACTGCAGCTTTTGTAGGCTCACTATTAGCAGCTACCGTATTAGCTACCGCATTCTTAGGCGCCGTACTATTAGTCGATTGGGTTGATTGAACCTCTGTAACAACCGCTGTAGGAACTACAGAATTTGCTTTCACCGCCGTCGGAGAATCCGCCTGCACTACAGACCCTACGCAAAGACTGCCGCCAAGGCAAGCCACCGCTACATACCATGCCAAACTACTACGTTTCATAATTGCCTCCTATCCACATGTGCTCTCTGTATACATCCAATACACAATGTAATTCTACATAGGTATACGAAAGTCCTCTATAGATTTATAGTCTATCTGTGTATTTTAAATCTATCTACACAAGAACTATGCTATAATACAGCTGTTGATAGTATTAGAGAGTTCTTATAAAAAAGAGGTATATGTAATGAAAGTATGTAAACGATCAATTATTACCAGTTCACTATTAGCTATATTGGCTATATCATCTGCATATGGGGCTACACCAGTACAGCCAACTGAAAGTACAGATGCTGCAGTGGTTGAGATGGATTATTCTAATATTCCAGAGCTAAAAAAATCTATCGAAAACGCAACACCTGCTATAGTACAATCTACGCTTAATATGTCTAAGGGAAAACCGACCAAAGATAAGCCCGTCTATTCAACAGTGACTATGTCTGGTAACCGTGTTGTATCCGTAAAAACTTACAAAACTAAAGAAGAACAAGAAAAGGCCATGTTAAAAGAGCGTAAACGCTTAGACAAGGTCACTGCAGAACGTCAGGCTAAAAGAAAAGACGAAACACGCACAGATATGCTAAAAGGTTTAACACCCATACCGTCCTATCCACCTGTCAGTGAAACACGCATATTACAAAGTGAAATGTTCTCTAGACCATTTGGCAGACAACTCGATTTGCGTTTAGTAGAGGCTTATACACAAGATTATGACAAGGCTAAACCTGGCGATATTTATGTCTATGCAGATTATGTGGATTACACATCTAAGCAGCTATTAGGTGAAAAAGATGGTACCACTGCTATTTCAGCTATGATACTACGTGTAATCATGAGAAAAGACGAAAACAAAGCTTTCAGCATCGATGTAAATGCGTACTTCATTAATCCAACAACACATACCATTTCCATAAGTCGTTCTGAAGATGCAAAGGGTATCGATATCAAGAAAGAGGAAAGAGCTGAAGCTGTATTTAAATTACCATCACACCAACTACAAGCCGGTGATCCACAGTATGAAATCGCTAAGCTTATGTATCAAGACCTAACAAATAAAAAATTTGATTAGTAATAGTTAAATATACGCCCCCATGACAAAAGCCCCACCTTACTATGAGCTACATAGCAAGGTGGGGCTCCGTCTTAGTTTAAGGAAGTTCTTTGAATCGTTTCTATTGTTCAGATAGAATATCATTTACATAAATAGTTATATAGTGTGTGCAAGTTTATGGGATTATTTATGTAAATATAAGAGCGTTTTGTAAGGGATTTATAAGTTTGAGAGATTTGTTAGTTTATTTTACATCGCTGAAATCGATGTTCATGCCCAAGGCTTTAGCTACACCTTCTCCATAAGCTGGATCACATTGGTAGCAATGTTTTGCATGGCGTTCTTTGATGAAATCAGGTACGCCATCCATAGCTGCTGCTGTATTTTCAAACAAGATTTGTTGTTTTTCAGGGCTCATGAGACGGAACAGTTTACCTGGTTGTGTAAAGAAGTCAGAGTCGTCTTCATAGAAGTCATATTGGTAAGCTGGGCCAGATACGTCGAGAGGAGGATTTTTAAATTCTGGTTGTTCAGCCCATTCACCGAAGCTATTAGGAGCATAGCCAATTGTAGATCCATGATTTCCATCTATACGTCCTTGCCCATCTCGGTGATAGATATTTACAGGACATTTAGCGGCATTAACAGGGATTTGATAATAATTTGCCCCTAGACGATAGCGTTGCGCATCGGCATAAGAGAACAAACGACCTTGAAGCATTCTATCAGGAGAGAAAGATATGCCGGGAATGATAGTTGTTGGAGCAAATGCAGCTTGTTCTACATCTTGGAAATAATTTTCTGGGTTGCGGTTAAGCTCCATCACACCAACTTCAATCAATGGGAATTCGTCATGATACCATACTTTTGTTAAATCAAATGGATTGTATGGCATGTTATTAGCTTGTTCTTCTGTCATCACTTGGATGCATAATTTCCATTTAGGGAAATCACCGCGTTCAATAGCATCGAAGAGATCACGTTGATGGCTTTCACGGTCATTAGCCACAATTTCAGCAGCCTCAGCATTGGAGAGGTTTTCAATTGGTTGTTGGCAAACCCAGTGGAATTTAACCCATACCCGTTCATCGTTTTCATTAATTAGACTATATGTATGGCTACCGAAACCATGCATTGTGCGGTAGGATTTAGGAATACCACGGTCACTCATAACGATTGTTACTTGGTGAATTGCTTCTGGCAAGCTAGACCAGAAGTCCCAGTTTGCTGTCGCATCGCGAAGATTTGTTTTTGGATTCCGTTTTACAGCGCGGTTCAAATCAGGGAATTGCAATGGATCGCGGATAAAGAATACAGGTGTGTTGTTACCTACGAGGTCCCAGTTACCTTCTTCTGTATAGAATTTTACAGCAAATCCACGAATATCGCGCTCTGCATCAGCGGCACCACGTTCGCCAGCAACTGTGGAGAAACGTACGAATAACGGTGTTTGTTTACCTACTTCAGAGAAAATTTTTGCTTTCGTATATTTTGTAATATCATTAGTTACTGTAAAAGTACCAAATGCGCCAGATCCTTTTGCATGCATACGACGTTCAGGAATCACTTCGCGCTCAAAATGAGCTAATTTCTCCATGAGCCAAACATCTTGCATCAATACAGGACCACGTTTACCTGCTGTAGCAGAGTTGCGATTATCTGGTACAGGAGCGCCAAAGGCTGTTGTTAATTTCTTTTCATCACTCATGTTACAAACTCCTACTTAGAATAAAAAATAAGTAATAATATGCGACCTTAAAAATTGTATGAAATATATTATTACATAAAAACAATAAACGTTATCAATTAATAATCATTATTTATTATTACGATTAAATCGTAACATATAAATGGCGATTATGCAATACAAAATCTTGTATACATGCTCTCATATAGAAACAGTACATGAGAAAAGCCTATAGGAAATCAATCCTATAGGCTGTCTTCATCGTTATTAGGCGTAAACACTTACATACGCTATCTATACATATAACTAGAATATATCATCTATTAATTTTATTTGCCCCCGCATTACGTAATACATTTTCTTTTACTTCATTTACAGGATCTATTTTAGTAAACAGTTCAGGTTTCCAATCTACAGGTGTTAACGTATCATTGAATGTATCAATGATTTGTCCGTTAAACATATTATTAACTGTAGTAAGTTGTTTTCCTCCAAAGACTTTCACAAATGATGTATAGTCTTTACCTGCTATATCCGCCACATTGTTTTCAGCATAGATTTGGGATTTTTTCCCAACACCTAGTGCGTAAGCATAAGCATATTCACCATTGGTAGTATCTGACGCAAAGTAATTATTATACACATGCACCTGGCCAAATCGTACTCTTGGTAAGCGTTGTACTACATTATGAAAATAATTATGATGCAAAGTTACATGTAATTTTCCTTCATCTGATATTTTTGAATCACTACTACCAATCAACATGGTTTTATTGTGGTTTGCAAACGTCGAATAAGAAATCGTTATATAGTCAGCTTCATTGGTAATATCAACCAATCCATCTCTATGCTCATATTTACGACCAAAGTATTTTTCTACTGTTTCAGAGCCATCTTGGAAGGAAGAATGATCAATCCAAATGTGTGTACCACCTTTTATAGAAATACTGTCATACTGGGAATTCCAATTGCCCTCTGGTCCATCATTAGGATCCCAAGCAGGGAAATAGTCATAAGGAGATTCAAACTGTATATTTCGTATGATTACATTATCTGAATCAAGAACCAAATTTACACCCTTTAATTTCGCATTGTCCATGCCAATGATGCTTGTATTAGACGGTACATGAACAGTAATAGACTTACTTTGATTCTTTTGTGATGCCTTACGCTTTGCTTCTTGCTCATCTTTTAAACTCTTAGGCGCTGTGCTTTGCGGCTTATGAGTTTCTAAATATTGTTGAAAGTCATAGCCATCGACCATGTAGTCTTTCATAGTCAATGGTTTACCATTATCATCGGTATCAAAATCTATAGTTCCATAGACTAGTACAATCTTAGGTGTAGTGTTTTTTCTATTCTTAAGAGCTGATACAAATTCTTTTTTATTTGTTACTTTAAACACATTCTGCTCTGTAGCATTAGCACCACCAGTAGTCCCATTGCCTACAGAAGCAAATCCGTCCTGTTTCGGTAATGCTTCACGCATAAAGGTAGGACTCTCAGCCGAGCCACGAAAAGAGGTTATCATTACAATAGCAATTAATGTAATGAATAATCCAAGGGTTATCATTATCTTTCTCATAGTTCTAGTTCCTTAATTTTATTACGTTATAGCATATTATAGTATTATCACATAACAACTATAGCTATAATAAATACCCCTTCATAACCAATATATAGTTATGAAGGGGTATCATTTTATTTACGCTGGACGGCTCCAGTCAACTTGTACGTCGATGGCTTCCCACATGCGCGTTAATGCTAATTTCAAATTGTCTAAAGATTCTAATGGTTTTACATTCAAACGTTCATAGGTATCAAGGCCTGTAGCATGCTCGATAGCATGTTCATCGTTTAAGTAAGCGATAACCTTATCTACCCATTCTTGTTCAGGTAACTCTACGGATACTGTTTTTGCTTCTGTATCATAGGACAAGAAGCCATTGCTGTTGATGCCATAATGGATGGCTACACGAAATAAACTCATATCTATACCTCTCTTGCGGTAATTTCTAAACACTATATCCATATTGTAACATGAACATTTATATTAGCGAAAGTATTCAATATAAACTTTATAAGTCTATTGTAAAGAATTATACATCCTCGTTAGTATCCCCTACCTCATCGTCTTCAAGACCTACTTTCATGGTATCTGATGTCTCATTCGCTTTATTAGAATCCACATCCTTTTTAGTAGATTGTGCATCTACTGCGGCCTTAAGTTCTGATCTCTTTCTACGCGCCCCATTTTCTCCGTGAAAGCGCTGCCATAGAGCGCCGCTCATAACTGCAGTCTCACCGAACTTAGATTCTAAGGAGTCTAACACACCAGCCAGCTTATTTTCGTTTTCATTTCGGGGCGACTCAAAGAGGCTATCCTGCATCGGTACCTCTTCATCGAGACCACTTACGGTAAGGCCTAACAAGCGTATAGGGCTTGGTGGCTCCATAAAGGCAATCCCCTTAGAGCTACAATAGTTCGATCCACTATAATTAGACTGACTATAATTAGATCCATTATAGCTAAGATTCCTAGATTTTATCTTTGTAGTAGCCCCTAGTGCTTCCACATCTTTCTTCGTCCCTTTAGGCTTCTTGCTCGTCTTATCTTGCATCAGCTTGTTCCACAAAAGCAGTGCTGTTTCAAAGAATACATGCTCATGATCAGATGGTGTATCTAATCGTTTCTGCCGTGATACAGTAGTGAAGTCATCATAGCGCACCTTAATCGACACGGTATGCCCTAACAGATTCCGTTTCCGTAACCGCTTCGATAGACGATTGGCAAAATATCTGAACTCGAGTTCAATAGCACTGCCATCGACAAGGTCCTCTTCGTAGGTTTCTTCGGCTCCGATGGATTGTATTTTACGATCTGTTTCCACAGGCCGTTCATCAATACCATTTGCCAGTTCCCATATGCGTCGCGCCTGATTGCCTACAATGGGAATGAGACTCCGTTCATCTGGCAAGGCTTGAATGTGACGCATCAAGTGAAAGCCTCCTGCTTTCAACCGTTTTTCCGTATGAGGTCCTACACCCCAAATACGTTTTATAGGCAACGGTGCTAGGATTTCTTTCTCACGACCATAGGGAATCACTACAAGACCATCTGGTTTATCTAAATCGGAGGCTAGTTTAGCTAAAAATTTATTAGGTGCTAATCCTGCCGAGATGATGAGTCCTGTCTGCTCATACACACGGTCCTTAATGGCACGCCCTAACGCTTTAGGTCCGCTATACATAGTAGACATGCCACTTACCTCAAGAAAGGCCTCATCGATAGATAGTGGCTCAATGTAGGGAGTAAATTCTTTCATAATAGAAAAAATCTGATGTGATACCTCTTTGTAGCGATCCATGCGCGGATACACATAGATACCATCAGGACATAATTTCTTAGCCCTTGAAATAGGCATGGCAGAATGAACACCGAATTTACGAGCCTCATAAGAGCAGGTAGCAACGACACCACGTGAAGAAAGACCACCCACGATAACGGGGTGGCCTTTATACTCTGGATGATCCAGTTGTTCGATGGACGCGAAGAATGCATCCATATCAACATGCATAATCCAACGTCTCATTGTTACGCTTCTTTTTCGTGCTCAGAAATACGGCAGTATTTAATTTGCGCACAAATGCACTCATCCTTAGATTTATATAATTGAGGGATGATTTCTAGAATGTCGCCAAATGTAGCTTCGTTAATGGAGTAACGTGTCCATAAGCCATTACGTTGAGAGTTAACTACACCTGCATCAATTAAGATTTT
>USAV01000033.1 GCA_900552715.1 uncultured Veillonella sp. | reverse complement strand
AGAGTTACATGACCAAATGAAAGATAAACTTAGTGTAAAAGAATATGAGGACCCTTTTAAGGGTAGCAAGTAATACATATCCCCTTTAAGGGGACTGTTACGAGTCAATGGCTATGCGGCTTGAACGTAGTGAAAGCCAGCGCCTTTAGACGCTGGCCTAGTACTACGGGCTTATAGCCCGTGAGCAAACCACCCGTTTTACGGGTGGTTCTGATATAGGAGGTACTATGAGTTTATTAGATGATATTTTAGCCCATAATAGAGAATATGTAGAAGATCAAAATACAGGTTATGTAGAAACAGATACTAAATGCAGTAAGATGCCTAGTCGTGAAATGGCTATTGTTACATGCATGGATACACGTCTTGTGAACTTCTTAGAAGATTCTATGGATATTGGCCGTGGTGAAGCAAAAATTGTAAAGACTGCTGGTAACTGTATTACAGGTCCTTTTGATGGCATTGTACGTAGCTTACTCGTTTGTATCTATGAACTAGGTGTTAACGAAATCTTTATCATTGGTCATCACGAATGTGGTATGGCAAAAACTACAGCAAAAGATCTAACAGAAAAAATGTTGGCTCGTGGTATTGCACCAGAAGCGATTCATATGGTCCGTAAAGAAATGGAACGCTGGGCAGATGGATTTACACACCCTGCTGAAAATGTAGAAGACACTGTAGACGAATTGCGTATGAATCCTTTGATTCCGAAAGACGTACCTATTCACGGTCTTATCTTCCATCCTAGAACAGGTGAAATTGAAGTCATCGTTAATGGCTATACACAAATGAAGCAATATTACGAAAAATAGTAGGTAAATACTTTAAAAGAGGTATTGTGAATTGAGCAATATAGATAGATTAGATACATTTGAGGTAGCGTGTAAACATTTTCTGGGAGATTTTTCAAATTTTAAAAATCTCATTTCTACCCAAGTTCAATCGTTAAATGGTTTAGAATGGTCTTTTGATAAAGGTTCTACTAAGGTTTGTAGTGCTGACGAAAAGGGCTTAAAAAAACGATGCAAAGTTGGCATAACATATAGACTACAGGTTGAATTATCTCAAGTTGATACGAAAATTATTTGGTCAGAATTTAGCCGATTTTGGGGTGCCACTACTTTAAATCAGATTGAAAGAGTATGCAGTAATGAAGAATTAGGGCGCTATCAATTTATAGCTAATAATTCTATAGGCGATGAGATCACTTGTGACATCTATTTACCTAATGAGTGGAATATACCGCAATTAAATATGTTGGGTTTTGTTTCCGCTAGATATAGAAAAGTAGATGTTGAAGAAGTATAGCAAAATCTTATTTGACTTAAAGTTAAGTGTAAGTTTTATAATGTGTTCATATTAGTACTTAATACATATTTACATAAAGGAACTATATGAATAAAAGTAAACTATTAAAAACAATTATAGCTATTGCAGCATTGGTTGTATTAGTCATAGGTGGCTATGTATATAAAGATGCTATACAGAGTCGTATAGCTAGAACAGCGGCTGTTGTGAGTGGTCAAGAGATAAAACCGCTCCTTAATTCTGAAGGCCGTTACATTCGACAAATTGTAGCTCAAGATAACAGCACGAGTCGTACTATTATGTGGCAATCAGATAGCAGCGAAGCTGATGCGGTAATAGAGTATCGTCTTACAGGTTCTGAAAATACTCAATCGATAGGGGCAACGGATAAAGTTTTTACTGATGACGGCAGTACTACCTATATTCATGAGGCTACATTGACAGGGTTAACACCTAAAACAAAGTATGAGTATCGTGTTGGATATGGCAGTGATCGCCGTAGTGATTGGTACTCCCTGGAAACGGCTGGCGCTAGTGTCTATGATGTGCTCATATATCCAGACTCTCAGTCGGGGGATTATTCTCAGTGGGAAGAGATTGTAAAGGACTCAGCACATCGCAATCCAAGGACAGCCCTGTATATTAGTATGGGTGACCTTGTAGATAATGGGGAACAAGACTATCAATGGCGCACTTGGTTAAATTCCATTAGACCGTTGAGTGCTAATGTGCCGTTAGCAACGACCTTAGGCAACCATGAGATGTATACATTAGATTGGAAAATGCGCGAGCCTTATGCGTATTTGAATTACTTCGCAGTACCGCCTAATGGAAATGAAATTTTTAATCGTCGTTATTATTCCTTTGACTTCGGTGATGTTCATTACGTTGTATTAGATACGCAACTTTATGAAAGCAATCATGAGGATAATCATGATACGCATCATCCTGATTTATACGATGTACAGATTCAGTGGCTACGCCAAGATTTGGCAGCAAATACTAAAAAGTGGACCGTAGTTCTCATGCATCGGGATCCATTCCAATATGCCATTGACCGCCCTGGCGCAAGTCGTGATGTAGGATTCAATGAAGAGGGCGTATTGTTTATGCCTATCTTTGATGAGTTTAATGTAGATTTAGTGTTGTCAGCTCATTTACATTCTTATCGTAATAGAGGGCATGTACGTAACTTTAATCGAGATGCTTCGGGACCATTATATATTCTGACTGGTATTGCCGGAGATACTCGTCGCCCTAAGTGGAAAGAACATCCTTTAGATGTATATGTGGCACCAGATCGAGATAAGAATAACTATATGGCGATGACTGTTACACCGAATAAATTGATAGTAAAAGCTTTCTTACCAGACGGTACACAGCTAGATGAGTCGGTTATAGAGAAATAGAAGTACAAGATTATAAGAATATATAAGCAAAAGACACCTTCTTTGAAAGGTGTCTTTTTTGTGTGTTTATACAAATAGTTTTCTCTCATTTATAGATTAAATAGGTAAACATATAAATGATAATTATATATTTATTAGATATTTTATATGCTAAATTAAGTTCATGTAAATTACAGTTTTAAGGACTATGATAAAAATTAATTCATGATATAACAAATAAAAATACAGAAAATTTGTATAAAACTTGAATAAAACGAGTGATAGTATTATAATACGTACATAGGTTATAAAAATACGCTAATAATGTATAAAATATACATACAGTGTATAAAGGAGATAGAGTAATGAATACATTACAAGATTTGATCAAGAAATATGCCGCACAATATAAAGAACAAGTTGTAGCATGGCGTAGACATATTCATAGTCATCCAGAATTATCTGGTGAAGAAAAAAATACATCCTTATTTATTCAAAAGGTTCTTGGTGAATTAGGCATTCCTTTTGTAAATGATGTTTCTGATTATGCCGTTATCGGTAAAATCGAAGGAGCTCAACCTGGACCAGTTATTGCATTACGTGCTGATATAGATGCCTTACCTATACATGAAACTACTGGATTGCCATTTTCATCAGAAAATGACGGCGTTATGCATGCTTGTGGTCATGATAGCCACATTGCGATTTTGCTTGGTGCAGCAGCCATTTTACAGTCTATTAAAGACCAATTGCATGGCACCGTAAAGCTCGTATTCCAGCCTTCCGAAGAGGAAGCATTACTTCCAGGTGCACAAGGTATTGTAGATAGCGGCATTCTTGATGATGTAGATGAAATATATGGCCTTCATGTATGGCCACAATTACCGGTTGGTACGGTAGGTCTAAAAAAAGGTAATTTGATGGCTGCATCAGATCATTTCCTCGTCCATATTAAAGGTAAATCAACTCATGGAGCGGAGCCTCATAATGGGGTAGATGCCATCGTAGCAGCCGCAAACTGGATTGTAAACGTAGAATCTATTGTGGCTCGTGAAACGAATCCAATGGAAAATCTCGTGTGTACCATCGGTGTTATCAAGGGTGGCGACAGATACAATATAGGCTGTGGCGATGTATACCTTGAAGGAACATGCCGTACCTATGAACCAGCAAAACGGGATTATATAGAACGACGTCTTGGTGAAAGTTTACAAGCTCTCGATATGTCATTAAAAACAGAGAGTACCTTAGATTATAAACGTGGTCATGGTGCTACTATCAACAATCCAGACTCCATCGATTATGCTACATCTATTGTAGAGAAATATCTTGGTAAAGAAGCTGTGGTACATCCTGAATTCCCGTCTATGGCTGCAGAAGATTTCTCCGCGTATCTTCATAAAATAAAAGGTGCTTTCCTTTGGTTAGGTACTGGATTTGAAGGTAATCCGGCCTTGCATAATGAGGCTTTCACCATTGATGAAAGCATCCTGGAAACTGGTATAACAATGATGGCTGCTATTGCCGCCGAATTTTTACAAGAAAAGTAGTTAAATAAGTAGTTTGAAATAAGAGGTTATCATGAAGAGTTTACAACATACATCATTTAAAACAATGCTTCAATACACACCAGAAGAAATTAAATACTTCTTGGACTTAGCAGCAAAATTAAAAGCCGATAAAAAAGCAGGCAAAGAAATCAAAACATTAGTAGGTAAAAACTTTGCATTAATTTTTGAAAAAGACTCTACACGGACACGTTGTGCCTTTGAAGTAGGTGCTGCGGACCAAGGTGCTCATACAACATATCTTGGCCCTACAGGTTCCCAAATGAATAAAAAAGAATCCTTAAAAGATACAGCTCGTGTTCTAGGATCTATGTATGATGCTATCGAGTTTAGAGGTTTTGATCAAGCCGATGTAGATACATTAGCTGATTATTCTGGCGTGCCTGTTTGGAATGGTCTTACCGATATGGACCACCCAACACAAACATTAGCGAATTTTTTGACACTTCAAGAAATTATCGACAAACCATTGAATGAAATCTCCTATGCTTATGTAGGTCACGGTCAATCTAATATGTGTAATGCCTTAATGAGTGGCGCCGCTAAAATGGGGATGGACTTTAGACTTATCGGCCCTAAACAATACTGGCCAGCAGGTCCATTCTATGAAGAATGTTTGAAAGTTGCAAAAGAAACAGGTGCTACTATCACATGTACAGATAACGTAGCGGAAGGCGTTAAAGGCTTAGATGTAATCTATACAGGTGTATGGGTAACTATGGGTGATACATACGATATGTGGGAAGAACGTATCAATACGTTTAAACCATTCCAAGTTAACGCTGAAATGATGGCATTAACAGGTAATCCAAATACCAAATTCTGTCACTGCTTGCCAGCATTCCACAATACGGAAACTCAAGTAGGTAAAGATATCTTTGAACGGTTTGGCATGAATGGTATTGAGGTAACGGAAGAGGTATTTGAAGGTCCAAATTCCTTAGCATTCCAAGAAGCCGAAAATCGTCTCCATACTATCAAAGCTGTTATGGTTGCTACATTTAGTGACTATCCTTTGAAATAATTTCATCTCCCTAGAAGGTGATGTATGGTATAGTTTGTTTCCTATTTATAATCGATGAAAGTAATAATTGAGAGCTATATAAATAGGTGTGAGTCACCAATAGGTGAGAAATGAGGTTTATTATGGCACCTTATAAAGTATTTATTGTCGGTCATGAAGGCACAACAGGTTTAAGAATTCATGAACGGTTATCCGATAGAAAAGATATAGAGCTATTAGCTACAGCTGATGAGGATCGTAAAAATGTGGAGGCTATTAAAGAGGTAGCTAAAGAGGCAGATATTGTATTTCTCTGCTTGCCTGATGCGGCATCTAAAGAAATCATGGCCGCTATCGGTGAATTACCATGTAAGGTAATTGATACATCGACTGCCTTTAGAACGGCGGCTGATTGGGCTTATGGCTTCCCAGAGCTCGGTGCGGATTATAAAACAGCCATCGCTACTGAAAAACATATTGCTAACCCTGGTTGTCATGCGAGTGGGATGATTGCTTGTATTGCACCTCTTGTAAAAGCTGGTCTTGTACCAACAGAGTATCCTTTCACTATCACATCCTTAACAGGCTATAGCGGGGGTGGTAAAAAGATGATTGGCCAATATGAAAGTGAACCAAAGGATTATTTCCTCTATGCACCGCGTCAATATGGTCTTAGTCAACAACATAAGCACTTGCCTGAGGTACAGCATGTATGTGGCCTTAGTGAAGCACCTATTTTTATTCCTATCGTTGACGATTATTATTCTGGCATGGAAGTAACGGTTGGTATTCATAGTCGCTTGTGTAGAAAACCAATTAGTATTGATAAAGTGCAACAGGCATTAGAAGACTTTTATAAAGGTAGCTCAATTATTACTGTCGTACCATTTACTGAGAACAGTAATACAGGCATGTTAAATGCAAATCAATTGAGCAACACAGATAGTATGAAAATCTATGTGACTGGCAACGATGAACGCATTATGGTTCATGCCATATTCGATAATTTAGGCAAAGGTGCCTCTGGTGCTGCTGTTCAATGTATGAACATTGCTTTAGGTTTGCCTGAGGATACAGGCCTAGCACTAGGTTAGAGAGGAAACTATGAAGGACGTAACAAATGCAATGCGGGCGCATATCTTAACTGCGGCCGTTCCATATATTAAACAATATACAGATCAATATGTTGTCGTTAAATATGGCGGCAATGCTATGATTGATGAAGAATTAAAAAAATCCGTTATGAAGGATTTAATGCTACTTCAATTGGTAGGGGTAAAAGTTGTGCTCGTTCATGGCGGTGGTCCAGCTATTAATAGCACATTAGATGCCATGAAAATTGAATCCCGTTTTGCAAATGGCTTGCGTGTCACAGATGAAGCAACAATGGATGTAGTACAAATGGTATTAGCCGGTAAGGTTAATAAAGGCCTTGTAGCAGATTTAACAGACCTTGGTGGTAAGGCTATTGGTCTCTGTGGCGTTGATGGTAATATGATTCAAGTTCATAAACAAAATGATGAGCTTGGTTATGTAGGTTCTATCGATACGATTGATACAAGTATTATTGATGATGTTATCAGTAGAGGTTATATTCCTGTTATTTCTTCCATTGGTATGGGAGCTGATGGCAAGACATATAATATTAATGCTGATACGGTAGCCGCAAAAATTGCCGGTGCTCTTAAGGCAGAAACAATGGTTGCTATGACCAATATTGATGGTGTGCTACGTGATGTGCATGATTCTAGTTCTCTAATCTCTAAAATCACTATGGCAGAGGCGGATCAATTAAAAGCAGAGGGTATTATCGCTGGCGGTATGATCCCAAAAGTGGATTGCTGCTTAGAGGCCATTAAATCAGGAGCTCAAAAGGTATTTATCATCAATGGTGAGATCCCACATGCTATTCTTATTGAGCTATTGACTGATGAAGGTCTTGGCACCATGTTTGTAAAGTAATATAGTAGGTATATCGATGGTAATTGTTTATTACTATCGTTATCTTTCATATAGATAGACGACGGCGCGACCGTACGTTTGGAGGATGTAATGAGTAATACAATCGATTTTGAACAACAAGATAAAGAATATATAGCCAATACGTATGGCCGGTTTAATGTATGTTTTGAAAAGGGGAAAGGATCCCTTTTATGGGATGTAAATGGTAAAGAATACATCGATCTTGGATCTGGTATCGGCGTAACAGCCTTTGGTGTAGACGACGATGAATGGACAGAGGCTGTGACAAAACAATCTCATGCGTTGAACCACATTTCAAATTTATACTATTCTTTGCCACAAATTGAATTGGCAAAACAATTGTGCGCTAAAACAGGTATGAAGAAGGTATTCTTCTCTAACTCTGGTGCAGAGTCCAATGAATGTGCCATTAAAGCAGCTCGTAAATATAGCCATGACAAATACGGTGAAGGTCGTCATGTCATCGTCACCTTGGTTAATAGCTTCCATGGTCGTACTATTACTACCTTGTCTGCTACAGGACAAGATGTATTCCATCAACATTTCTTCCCATTTACAGAAGGCTTTATTCATACACCTGCTAATGATATTGATGCGGCCTTAAAAGCGCTTGATAATCCAGCAGTTTGTGCCATCATGATGGAACCTATTCAAGGTGAAGGTGGCGTTATGCCTTTGGATAAAGAGTTCGTACAAGCGGTAACAAAATATGCTCATGAACACGATCAACTTGTGTTAATCGATGAAGTACAAACTGGTAATGGTCGTACTGGCAGTCTATATGCATACCAACAATTTGGCATTGAGCCAGATGTAGTATCTACTGCAAAAGGTTTAGCAGGCGGTCTTCCTATGGGCGCTACATTATTCAATGAAAAGATGCAATATGTGTTAAATGCTGGTGCACATGCAACAACCTTTGGTGGCAATCCAATCTGTGCGGCAGCAGGCAATACTATCATTAATCGTTTAACACCAGAATTTTTAGATTCTGTAAAAGCAAAAGGGGATTATGTAAAAACTACCTTAGAAGGCAAACCTGGTATTCTAGGTGTGAGCGGCATGGGCCTTATGCTTGGTATTGAAACTACAGTAGATCCAAAAGAAGTCATTACGAAATGTCTTGAAAAGGGCGTTGTATGCTTGTCTGCAAAAAATAAAGTACGTCTTTTACCAGCACTTAATATTCCTCAAGACCAATTGGAAAAAGCGATTGCTATTGTAGCTGAAGCTATTGAAGAGTTAGCTGCAAAATAATTTTAAGGATAACTTTCATAAATATCATTTAAAATAGTTACGTAACCGAGTAATTATTGAAATAAATCGATGAATATATAGACTTTAGTTCTCATTCGTGTTACCCTAGAAGAAACAGTCTATATTGGAGGAGTAAATATGAATACAGAATCCTTACGTAACGAAGTATTGGTTCCTGCTGTAGCAAAAACATTAGATATTGCTACAAAAGCAAAACCTACAAAAGAAGAACTTTTCACAACAGCAAAAATTACAGCTGCTGTGGCAGTTGCAACAGCTGTTGTATCCTTGGCGGTACAAGCTGTATTACGCAACCGATAAGACATAAAGAAAACGACATGGCGCTGCCTGTCGTTTTCTTTTACTTTTACCCTGTTATTCCCCTTGATTATGGGGTTTTATAAGGAGGCGATACCATGCATAGTCGCGATTTAATCGAACAATATAAAGGCTACGTTCAAGAGTGGCGTAGATATTTTCATAAACATCCAGAGTTGAGTAATGAAGAGTTTGAAACAACTAAGACACTGGCTAAAGAATTAGAATCTATGGGCGTAGAGGTTCATGTAGATACAGAGCGTGGCATCGGCTTAGTTGGTATCATCCACGGTGATAAACCTGGTAAAGCCATTGCTTTGCGCGCTGATATTGATGCATTGCCTGTTCACGAACATAATACAGTAGACTATAAATCAGAAACTGAAGGCAAAATGCACGCCTGTGGTCACGATGGTCATATGGCTATTTTGTTAGGCGCTGCCAAGATGTTAATGTCTATGAAAGATCGCATTGAAGGCGATGTATATTTAGCCTTCCAACCTGCTGAAGAGACAGGAGCGGGTGCACCAGATTTCATTAAATTTGGTGATTGGTATGATAAGATAGATGCTATTTTTGGTGGCCATGTATGGATTGATTTACCAGCAGGACTCATATCTGTAGAAGAAGGTCCTCGTATGGCGGCAAGTAGTCAGATTACTATTAATGTAAAAGGCAAACAAGGCCATGGTGCACAGCCACATCAAGCGATTGATGCTATTGTAGTAGCTAGTGCTATCGTCATGAACTTGCAAACCGTAGTGTCTCGTAATGTTAGTGCCTTAGATTCTCTTGTACTCACTATTGGTAACATTCACTCTGGATCTGAATGGAATGTTATCCCTGGTGAAGCTAAAATGGGGGGAACTATTCGATTCTTTGACCCAGACCAAGAAGAGTACTATGTTGAATCCATACGACGCGTAGTAGAACATACTGCTGAGGCTTATGGAGCAACTGCTACATTAGAGTATATAAAAAAAGTACCGCCTACTATTAATGATCCTGCATCTAGCGAATTGGCGGAACGTGTCGTTATTGATACATTAGGTAAAGACAAACTTTCTAAAATGCGTAAAGTAATGCCAGGGGAAGATTTTGCATGGTATTTACAAGATAAACCAGGATGCTTTGCTTTTATTGGGATTCAAAACCCTGAAATCGAGGCTACCTACGATCATCATAATAATAGATTTAATATGGATGATACTGTACTATCTGCCGCATCAGCGGTATATGCTGAATATGCTATTGCATGGTTGAAAGAGCATAAATAAAAAATGTTTAATTATATAAGTAATAATCTATGTACTAATCCGTCTAATAGATTAGATATTTGTATGTTTAATGATAAAATCAATTAGATATTTCTATCTTAAAAGCACTGTTATCTCAAGGATAATAGTGCTTTTTCATTGTATTTTTATTTATATTTTCCGTATAGTATAGGTATAATATAGGTATAAGTGGGATGTGATGCAAGTATGATACAAGTATTATATAAGTATAATTCAAGTGTAGTGCTTGTGATATAAATCCGCTGTAAGTCTAATACATTCTCTATGAGAGGTACTTATGAATATAGTTATATGTCTCATCATAATTGCTATTACAGGCTTTTTATTGATGAAGCGCTACCAGCCACAACCTATTTTGATTGGCTTAGGAATTCTTATGATGTTCATCGCTTATGAGGCGAGCTGGATTGATGCCATATTAGTTGGTGACCAATCCACAGGAGTTCTCATATTTGATGCAATGGATATCGTAAGAATAACGACATCAAATAACATAGTCAATCTGGGCCTCATGATTATGACCTGTGCAGGTTATGCAAAATATATGGAGCATATTGGGGCAGGGACGAGATTGGCACATACATTTATACGTCCTTTATATCGTTTAAATCGCCCATATATTGTACTGGCCCTAATGTTTCTACTCAATATGGGATTATCCATTTGTGTACCTAATCCATTGAGCCTTGCACTCCTTATGATGGTTACTATGTATCCCGTATTGCTTCGCCTTGGGGTGAGCTCAGTGGGGGCGGCAGCGGTTATTGCTACGGGACATCTCATGGATGTGGGGCCAGGTGCAGTATCTACCTTACTTATTGCAAAGACCTTGAATATGCCCGTGCCAAACTATTTTGTAGGCTACCAGTTGCGTCTTTATTTCTTAGTCGCCATTGTGACGGCTATAGCACACTTTTTCTGGCAGAAATATCGTGACCGAGTGGAGGAACCTAAGGTTATAGATGCTTGTGAAAGTATTCCAGAGGCGCCAATAGGGCCTAAGCCGTATATGATATTCCCATTATTACCATTGTGTTTTATTTTGGGCTTTAGTCAATATGGTTTTCCTGGGGTGAAGATGAATGTTACCCTTGCTATGATGCTTGCCTTTGGTATAGCTTTATTAGCTGAATTAATTCGTCATCGAAATCTGAGGACAGTACTTAAGAGTACAACTATTTTCTTTGAAGGTATGGGGAACCAGTTCTCTTATGCAGTGACACTTATTATAGGGGGACAAATCTTTGCACAAGGACTAGTGAGTTTAGGTATTATTGAATCCTTGCTTGGGGCACTTCAAACATTATCTCTTAACTCCATAGGACTTACCTCTGTGCTAGGGGGCGGTATGTTAGGCCTTAGCATGGTGACAGGTAGTAATGTAGCGCCATTATTTACTTTGGTTCCACTAGTACCTAATATCGTAGCTCATCTAGGCTTGGATCCGATTACTACTATGCTTGGTATGCAAAACGGTGCAAGCCTAGGCTTATTCCTTAGCCCAATCAGTCCCGTAATGGTCGGCGTAGCAGGCGTGGCACATATTAAGTCAGTAGACTTACTTAAACGAACTGCTGTACCTGTTCTTGTAGCATTACTTACAAGTTGTGTGGGGATATGTCTCCTTTACTAACTGTCATCTAAAAGACTAATTAGTTATATTTAACCAGATATACTATATATCGCTTTTTAAGTTTAGTTTAAAATTAGAAAACCCTCTTTACATGTATCATAAAGAGAGTTATTATATTCCAATAATAAATCATATGTAATTAAAATGGTTTCCTGCAAGGATGCAAGTTTTAGCGCTTTCTTTCTTCGCCGGACGGTTCTAGAAGCCAGAAAGGATGTAATGAGCAATCAAGTTTCTATTTCAACAGCAAATATTCGTGGTGCCTTTGGGGGATTCTTTATCCCAGGTATGTATACAGCTTTATGGGCGGGCTTTGTGCCATATTTAAAAGCAAAGCTTAGTATCGGTGAAGATGTATTGGGCTCTATGATTTTAGTGCTCGGTGTAGGCTCTTGTTTGTCCATGGCCATAGCTGGTAAGCTAGTAGAGAACTTTGGATGCAAGAAAGTCGTTTTACTAGCTAGCTTTATTGGGATGTTATCTCTTGCGGTTGTTACCATGTGTTCTACAATTGCTACGACTACAGCTGCTTTATTCTTCTTTGGTATTGGCGTCGGCTTAAGTGGTGCGTCTGCCAATTTACAAGCTATCTTGACAGAAAAGGTGAGTAAGAAACACTTAATGGGTGCCTATCACGGTGGATGGAGTTTAGGCGGTTTTGCCGGTGCTGGTGTTTTGCTAGTGTTCTTAAAAATATTATCCTTACCTGTTAATGAAAGTATTTGGGGACTTCTCATCGTATTATTTATTGCCATGGTCGTGGTTAGCCAATTTATGTTGACCTTTGGTAGTGATCCAAATGCAAAGGTTACTAAAAAATCTAAAAGCCCATTATCTTTCCATCCTATTGCTATTATCTTTGGCCTATTGTCATTTGTATCTTACTTAGTTGAAGGTGCCGTAGGGGATTGGAGTGCATTATATCTGTTCGAAGATAAAGGTATCGTTATTGAAGAGGCCGTTATGGGCGTTATGCTCTTTAATGGTACTATGTGTATTGGCCGTTTGTTGGGGAATACAATTGGTAAACATTTAACCTCTAAACAAGTTGTTGTTGGTGGGTATTTATTAGGCGCTATTGCAATGGGGCTTATCGTATTCTTACCAGGTTATGGCTCTATGTATACGTATTTATTACTTGGTATCTCCTTAGCTATGGTAGTACCAAACTTATTCTCTGCCATGGGGGAACAAAATGTAATTCCTATGACACAAGCTGTGGCAACATCCACCATGCTTGGTTATATGGGGATTTTGATGGGACCAGCATTGATTGGTTTTATTGCTCATGGCACAAGTCTTACAGTAGCATTTATCGTATTGACTGCATTACTTGTAGTAAGTGCAGGTACTGGTAAATACGCTTATATGTTAATGGAAAAATCAAAAGAAGCTGAAGCTTAAATAATAGCCCCAAAGACGAAATGTCTTTGGGGCTATTTTTATGAAATATGGCAATATTATTACGAATATGTTGTAGATCACATTGATTACATACAAAAAAGCCACAGGATTTATCCTGTGGCTTTTACATGTAATATCGTATTAACGGTCACCGTTGAAGATGGAGTTTTTAACAAGTACATAGTCTACTTTGCGGATTGCTTGTAGAGTAGTACCACCAGCGTAAGAAATAGCGGATTGCAAATCTTGTTCCATTTCAACTAATGTATCAAAGATAGAACCTTTGGAATCGATGAAGATTTTTTTACCTTCCACGTTTTTGCGTTCACCTTTTTGGAACTCAGAAGCAGAACCAAAGTATTCTTTTACTGCTTTGCCGTCAACGATTTTTTCTTCCCCTGGAGATTCTTCATGACCAGCGAATAGGGAACCAATCATAACCATAGTCGCACCAAAGCGGATAGATTTAGCGATGTCGCCATGATCGCGGATACCGCCGTCAGCGATGATAGGTTTAGTAGCTGCTTTTGCGCACCAGCGAACAGCAGCCAATTGCCAACCACCAGTACCGAAGCCAGTTTTTAATTTAGTGATACAAACTTTACCAGGACCGATACCAACTTTAGTTGCATCTGCACCAGCATTTTCAAGTTCACGAACTGCTTCTGGTGTACCTACGTTACCAGCGATAACGAAAGTTCCAGGCAAGTTCTTTTTGATGTATTGAATCATATCGATTACTGCGTTGGAGTGACCATGTGCAATATCGATTGTAATGTATTCAGGTGTTAAGTTTGCTTTTTTGAATTCATCAACTAAAGCAAATTCTTCTGGTTTTACACCAATGGAAATAGAAGAGTATAAATTAAGGTCGTGCATGCGTTTAACAAAATCCATACGACGTTCTGGTTGGAAACGATGCATGATATAGAAATAACCTTCACGAGCTAATTTTTCTGCCAATTCTTCGTCGATAATAGTTTGCATATTTGCAGGAACTACTGGCAAGCGGAATGTGCGATTACCTAATTTAACATGTGTATCACATTCGCTACGGCTAGTTACGATACATTTATTAGGAATTAATTGCACGTCTTCATAATCAAAGATGTTCGTTGTATTAATCATATTTTCTATATCTCCTTCGAGTATTACAAATTGAACCTGTACCATTATACAAGAGACGCGTAAAATTTTCAATACGTTCCGAATATTTTGTTTGGACTCAGAAACGAACTGTAGTACAATACAAGTAGATTATGCAAGTTATATACATTAATATATATGGTAAAAGGAGGTTGATTGACATGGATCAGTCCAAAACTCGCATGCTTGCAGAAGCAGGTGTGGCGATTGCAATTGCTCAAGTATTATCCTTTATTACGATTTTTCATATGCCTCAAGGAGGATCCATTAAGGCTGCAGCTTTGGTGCCGCTCATGATTTATGCCTATCGTTGGGGTGGTGCACGGGGAATTTTTGCTGGCGTCGTATATGGTATTTTACATTTTATTTTAGGCTTTAAATCATCTGTACACTATTTAAGTATTATATTGGATTATCTAGTTGCTTATGGTGCCATAGGTGTATGTGGTTACTTCAAAGATTCTATTTCTGGACTCATTACAGGTTCTATTGTTGGTATTGCATTGCGCTGGATCGCCACTGTTGTGAGCGGTGCCGTTGTGTTCGCTAGCTATGCACCTCAAGGTCAAAATCCATGGATTTACTCCATGATTTATAATGCCTCTTATATGGTGCCAGATGGGATTTTAAATATTGTTGTTTTACTATTCATCTACCAAGGTGTTAAACGAGGTTTAGGACGTCGTGGATAAATTAGGTTTAATTATTTTGGCTGGTGGTTTGAGTTCTCGAATGGGGCAACCTAAGGCATTATTGCCTTGGGTTAATGGTGAAAGCCTCATATCTCATGCACTTCGTAAGGGATTAGAAGCGGATGTGGATGATATCATCATCTCCATTGGTGATGATGATCAGTTAGGACATGCCATTCAGACTCATATCATTGATACGTTATCGAACGATGAGAAGAATAAAGTTTCTATTGTTCGGGATTCTATTGAGCGATGTGGTCCTCTAGGGGGACTTTATAGTGCTCTAGCTGTTGGAATGAGTCCTGCCTATGCGGTGATGGCTGTAGATATGCCATTTATGCCTATGGATTTATATTATGATTGGTTATATCAAGTGAATCATAACAATTGGAATGTCATAGTTCCTACTGGTTCTAGAGGTAAGCCAGAACCTATGGCAGGAATTTATAGACCTCATATTGTATCATTACTTCCATCTATTCTAGCCGGTAAAGACGTATCGTTGCAGCATGCCCTTGATACGATTGGTCATGTTGAATCTATTGATGCTAGTGATTATGATTGGGAGCTAAGTAATGTAAATCATTATGATGATTATCAATGGGCTCGTGCATTAGCAGAAAATGAGTTTCGTCGAGTTCCAGTTATAAGTGTAGTAGCATCAAAACGTAAAACAGGTAAGACTACGGTAGTAACCCGTCTTGTAGCGGAGTTACAACGAGCTGGATTTTCTGTAGGCGTTGTAAAGAGTGATAAACACGGCTTTCAAATGGATCATGAAGGAACCGATACAGACCTTTCTTATAAAGCTGGTGCTGATGCGGTGGCTATTGCAGGTCCTAATGAAACAGCGATTCGTATACGCACTAAAGAACAATCAAATCTGTATGAAATATCACAGTTTATGCCTGTGGATATAGTTATACTAGAAACAAGGTCCCAAGGCATTGCCCCTATTATAGAGGTTACGCAAGAAGGACATACAGAAGAGCTTATCTCAGATTCTATTGATCGAGTAGCTATAATCGAAATTAGCAAGTTAGACCAAGACGTACCTGGATTAGTACGTCACATACAGGAAATGATGAGGTGTTTAAATGGCCGTCGTTACTGTTGAGGAGGCCCTTCAATTATGGGAGAAGGCCTTAGATACGCAAGTTTATAAAGTAGAAATGATTGATGTTAAGTCTGCTAAGGGATATGTGTTGGCAGAGGATATCGTTGCGCCCACAGATGTACCGGCCTTTTCGAAATCAGCGATGGATGGGTATGCCATTGCCTTTTCCTCGGATTGTAATGAGTATATTGTTGACGGTGTTATAGGCGCCGGCGTTGTATGGGAACAACCTGTTGCACTAGGTCATGCAGTACGTATTATGACGGGCGCACCTATACCGGATACATGTGATACTGTTATCATGCAAGAACAGGTAGTTGGCTCCGGAGAACCAGGTACAACAATCATAATTCAAGGTAAATACAAATGTGGCGATCATATCATCCCTCAAGGTGAGGAATGTAGTGCTGGCACTATTGTGATTCCTCGTGGAACAGAGGTAACCTCTACGGTACAAACTGTTTTGACTGGTCTGGGGTTGACTGAGATTGCTGTCAATGCAATGCCTCGCGTGTTAGTCCTTACCTCTGGCCATGAGGTGATTGAACCTGGTGAAAGCTTAACAGCTGGTAAAATTTATAACTCTAATAGAGCTATGATTTGTGGACTCTTGGAGGATTTAGGCTTTCATAAGATTACGCACTATCATGTCAGTGATGCTCCAGAGGAATTAGACTCTGAAATTAACCATGTGTTACAGCTCAGTGAAGATGCTGATATTATCATTAGCTCTGGCGGCGTATCCGTAGGGCTATTTGATACAATGCCTCTTATTTATGAAAAGTTAGGCGCTAAATCTATTTATGCGCGCATTCAAATGCGTCCTGGTGC
>USAV01000032.1 GCA_900552715.1 uncultured Veillonella sp. | reverse complement strand
ATCATGTCTTTACCGCTCATGGCAACTGGGATAGCTTCCTGTTGAATTGGCGTAGGCTCTTCAAAGCCCATATCGTTTAACGCACGTAGAACAGGTTCGCTAATCATTAATTGTTCAAATTTTTCTAACATCTAAATGTGTTTCCTCCTATCGCGCACGAATTATGCGCGTTAGAATAGTATAACATATTTCGAAAGTGAGCGCTATTAAATTAATAACCATTTCAAAGTATATGTTTACTAGTTAAAGAACATATGCTTTAATGCATAACCTAAACCTGCCATACCGAATAATATAGAAAAAATAGCAAAAAGGCCCCGTTTATAATACAAACTATCTCGTTTTTGATAAAAACCTGTGCACATTATAAAAAGTACGTAAACTCCCCAAACAACACCATATCGGGCAACAAACAAATAGTCTCTATCAATTAAAAATTTACAATTTAATAGGACTACACTTACAATTGCAATTATTGTTAAATACTTGGTTAAATTACCAAAAGCTCTATGCTTTTTGATATATTCATATTCTTCATCAATGACACGTTTACTAAGCTCAAGTTTATACAACCCTATACATAACGATATAGATGTGAAAATCCAAAAATATCCTAATATTTCAAATTTGTTCATTTTACACCTTCCACTATATGGTTATTTACTCAAATACTGCTGTAGTGTTTGGTTTTCTAATGGCCCTAACTGCAATGCCTTCCGATTTTTAATTGCATCAATAGCTAATGCTTCAAAGGTATCTATATCAAAATCAGAAAACTCGTTAAAGGAGTTAAACACTATGAATCGTTGATTTATTAAATTAGGTAATACCGTTAAATCTTTCGTCCTTACTTTATTTAACTCATTTCGTGCATAAGATTCATATCTCTCATCTCCTGAATTATTCTTGCTAAACCGACCTATATCGAGATTATCAGAATAATAGCTATATATAGCTTTCTGAGAGAAATCAATTTTAGTCAATTTCCCAAATTCAAAATTATAATAAGCATTATTTCTTAAAATATGCTCACTACCATACTTACCAATAATATGCCCTGTAGAAAGATCTACTATATCATTATGCTTAACCATATCTTCCTTTCTATATGATACATAGAAAGGTAGATTTATAGTATATCCAGCGTGTGGACCTGTATATCGCTTCTCACTATCATAAAAGATCTCATGCCATATATCTCTATCACTTTCATCAAGACTAGAAATGTTAGGGTATAACTCATCAAGGCTCACATTAAAATGTGTTTCTTTAGCATCTATCCGAGGAATGAAAGTATTATATTTATTAAGATCTTTATTCCAAGCATCTAACAAACTTACATTTTCATCAAAAATACCAATACCGTCTAAAGTTATGTAATAAAGTTTATTATCCACCTCATGAACAGCAACTACATTATCAGCAATCTTACGGTTTTCGTTGCCATAATATAATCCACTCTCTTGAAGTTCACTTAAATAAATCAGACTATTTTTAAAGTCTCCACTTGCCAAGAAATATATCAATACTCCCAATATGAGGATATAAAGTACTACTATTATGCCAACAATATAACCAATCCATTTAATTACTCTCTTTAAATTCATAAACTCTCTCTCAAAACAATACTTATATTCTCAAAATCTAAATTGATATAGTTCTCTTTTAAAATAATACTTTCCTAAACGCATATATACAGACAGCAATAAATATTAGCATTGAGAATACTGCAATAAGTCCACGACTATAATATATGCTATTTCGCTTTTGAAAACATCCTGTACACAGTGTAACAAGTGTAAAAATAGTCCAAACACTTCCATAGTTCACAATTACTGTATAATCTCTATTAACTATAATTTTAAGAATTAGTAGAACTAAACTGATAAGAGAAATAATAGATAAATATTTTGTTAAAACACCAAAAGCTCTATGTTTTTTTATGTATTCATACTCTTCATCAATAGCAGTTTTACTAATTTCAAGTTTATATATAGCTATCCCAGATATTATAGCTATTACAATAAAAGCACTACTTAATATTGAAAGTTTGTTCATTTTTTATCTCATCTCTTTTACAATACCCATTTACATAGTCTAGATTATAACATACTGTATACTTTCAAATATAATAGGCTATTGTTAAGCACAAAAAAGCACCTCTTTCGAGGTGCCTCTTTGTTATAGTTTATGGAAAAATTGTATGGTATTAATCAACTATATAAGTAAAAACATATTTTAGGTATAATATAATTAAATTAATGTACTTCAAAATTCCGCCAATAATTAAGCAATACTTGTTAAGCAATTACGATTTACTGAACTTTCTAAAGAAGTACAAAAGGAATATACAATGAAACCATTTGCCCTAAAGCGATTCGTATTATTACCGCTCATTATCGTCTCGCTCATACTAACAACGGGTTGTCATCTTCTCTCACATTACAGTGAAGAGGAAGTTCAACAATATATAAGTAAGAATTATCCTAATCTAACATATCACTTGAAGTCACAAAGGAACAACACATGGCAAGTCACCTTTGACAAGTATCCACAAATGCCAATTGAAATATCTGAAGTCATGCACACCTCTGCACCTGTTGTACCACAAGTTGATCGAATACTGATAACCAACATTCCGCTGATAACTACATTTCCATTAATGAAAAACTATCTAACGGCAGAAGAGCTATCCTATGCCACATATGATACATCTTCTTTGTATATTGAAATGCCTATCCCCTATTCGGCTATACAAAATCAAGATGTAATAAACTTTTACAATCGTATGGATCAATTCTGCAAAGAATATGCTGCAACATATCCAGATTTCAAAGAAAAAATATATATTAGAGTCATCATAAAACCATCTGATGGATCTGATGCACCGGAAGAATATAGAAGAATATTCCGCTTATCCCAATATTAATAAAAGAGGTACCGTCTAGGGTACCTCTTTTACGTATAAGACAACGTTATCATTTGATATTTTAGAATTATTATATGTAATATCATTTCATATTGTCATTAATCCTTACAACTCGTCTAAAGAAATCATATCCTCCATTTATATTATCGCCAATTGTCATTTCACTATCTTGAAAGTATGGTGAAACAGGTAAATAGCCCCACATAACGCCTAAGCCTCCACATATATTGCGGCCACCATCTCCACCTTTATAGGAAAATTCATCTTCATCATATACGATTTCTCTACAATACGGATCATCACCTATAATCAAGCCAAAAAAGTTTTCCTTTTCTAATGTATACTCTCCATCATTATCCATCCATTCCATATGTTTTAAGTTCATAGAAAAATCTATATTGTTCCCCCATGGAAAAATAGTCCTACACCCCTTGCCAGCTAAATACTCCCACTCTCTTCGTGTCGGTAAGGAGTACCCATGTTTTTTTATGTTCTGTAACAATTCCTTAAATGTGGTTTCTTCATAAAGTTTACCATACCAATTGTTATCGTCTGTTTGATATAAACAAATGGTATTATGAATCATTGTTTCAGAAAGCCCCTTGCTTTCGGCTTTTTCTATCATCTGTTGCCATTCTTTATTTTGTCTGAGTTCCTCATCTGAAATAGGTGTCCAACAAGTTTGACTATACTCTTTTTGTACCAATAATGGATGGATTACAAACTCATCTTCTTGAGTAAAATTATGTTTAAAATACGTTTCTATGTTGGATAGTACTGCTTCATCTTCTAGTGTTTCGCGAATCTTAGTTTGAACATCGTCTTCACTAAAGATTTCCTCTTCATATCCCTCCACAAATGGATAGGCAAGCTCCACTAAATTTTCATCATTAAAAATATCCTGTAATGGTTTATTTTTAAAATCAAACCCTAACGTAACAGTATCGCCAGGAACAAATACAAAGTCTATACCATCATGTGAACGATATACTGCCGTATATGTAGATTGTCTAAATGCAGCAAAGTGTTTAAAAGATATTAATTCTAGATTATATATTTCTCCAATCTGATCTAACAATTCCTCCTTATCGCTAATAGATAAGAGATCATATTGGGGATTATATAATTTTTTGATGGGAATAGACCTCATTATTTCACCTCTCCTTATTTTTACACATATACGTACACAAAGCCTCTTTATCGTAAAAGTGTATTTTATCTATAACAATATTATAATGAATAACACAAAAGGCACCAATAATTAAATTGGTGCCTTTTTTATGTAATTATAGGTAGAGTCTATTCAATTATTAATCTAAACTGTAGAATCCAGATGGTTTATCACTCAAGTTGATAATGATGTTTTTCATTTGAGTGTAGTGTTCAAGGATAACTTTGTGAGTTTCACGGCCGATACCAGATTGTTTGTAACCACCGAATGGTGCGCCTGCTGGGATGGAGTTATATGTGTTAACCCACATACGACCTGTTTCGATTGCACGAGCTACGCGGATGGCACGGTTAAGGTTTTGAGTGAATACACCGCCGCCAAGACCGTATAAGCTGTCATTAGCTTGTTCGATCACTTCTTCTTCACTGTGGAATTTAATAACAACAGCTACAGGGCCGAAGATTTCTTCGCGAGCTACGCGCATATCGTTTGTAGCATCTACGATAAGTGTAGGTCTAATGAAACAACCTTTGCCAAGTTCGCCGTCAGTAACGCGTACACCACCAGCTGCAATGTGAGCGCCTTCTTCTTTAGCAAGTTCTACATAACTAAGTACTTTTTCAACTTGAGCTTCGTAAATCAAGGAGCCTAGTTGTGTAGATTCTTCCCAAGGTAAACCAACTTTTACTTTATCAAATAATGCAGAAAGTTCAGCTACGAATTTATCGTAAATTGTATCTTGTACAAAGATACGGGAACCTGCGCAGCATACTTGACCTTGGTTGAAGAGGATACCGAGCATTGCCCCATCAAGAGCTTGTTTCCAGTTTGCATCTTCAAAGAAGATATTTGCAGATTTACCGCCTAATTCTAATGTAGCAGGAATCAAGCGTTCGGAAGCTGCTTTATATACATCAAGACCGACTTCTGTAGAGCCTGTGAAAGCAAGTTTGCTGAAGCCTGGATGATCAAGGATATATTGGCCAGATTTAGAGCCTTTACCAGTTACGATATTTACAACGCCTGCTGGCAAGATATCTTTCAAAATATCGCCTAATACTAAAAGGCTAAGAGATGTATGGCTAGAAGGTTTAATTACAACTGTACAACCTGCTGCAAGAGCTGGTGCCAATTTCCAAGCTGCCATTAGGAATGGGAAGTTCCAAGGCACTACTTGACCTACAACGCCAATTGGTTCACGCACGATGAGGCTCAATGTATTTTCATCAAATACTTGAGCAGAGCCTTCTTCGGAGCGAAGTACACCAGCGAAGTAACGGAAATGGTCTGCACCAAGTGGAATATCTACATTCAAAGTTTCACGGATTGGTTTACCATTGTCATATGTTTCAACTTGTGCCAAGTGCTCTTTGTGCGCATCGATAGCGTCAGCAATTTTTAACAAGTAATCAGCGCGCTCTACTTGGGATACTTTTTTCCAAGTTTTGAAAGCTTCTGTTGCAGCATCTACTGCTTTATCAACATCGTCCTTCGTAGCCTCTGCACAGATAGCAAGTTGTTCGCCATTAGCAGGGTTATATACATTAAATTCAGCACCGTCAGATGCCGGTACCCATTCATTATTAATTAATAGTCCATAACGTTCTTTAAGGTTCAAGCTCATAGCATTACCTCCTATGTAGGAATATAGATTGAGGAAGATGTCCTCTGTAATTTCATCATACGCCTTATATCTAAATATTTCAATCAGATATACTGTTTTCGATATACCACTTCTGCATCAATATACATAGCTTTAAGCTATAAAGAAAAACCGCAGCCTCTAAATCCATAGAGGATGCGGTTTTCTATATAATGACTTTTAGTCAATAATATATCTCATTTAATATCTATTAATATAGATTAACTAGATTGCATAGAATAATGAAGCAAAAAGGACCACGTAGTTATATATAACTATGCTTTTCGACGTTCTCCATTATTTCTATTGTTTTGACGGCCACCGTTGTCACGATTATTATTTCGACGTTGACCATTATTATTTCTATTGCGGTTATTATCGTTATTCTTTGGCTTTTCTGGTTGCAATGCTTTTACAGATAAACCGATACGATTACGTTTTACATCAACAGAAATAATTTGAGCTTCGATGATATCGCCTACAGCTAATACATCGGATGGATGTTGACGGCTATTACATAATTCACTGCGATGTAACAGACCATTAGTTTTAAGGCCAAAGTCTACGAAGGCACCAAAGTCAACTACGTTGTGAACTGTACCTTTTACCACAGTGCCGACCTTGATATCTTCAAGGCTTACTACATGTTTTCTCGTAAGCGGTGCCGGTAAATCTTCACGAGGGTCACGACCTGGTTTTGCCAAAGCAGCTAGAATATCTCGTACAGTTGGTACACCCGCATCAAGTTTAGCGGCCATTTTCTCTGCATCAACGAGCGGTAATTTCACTTGTAACCCTTCTAGTTGCGCCTTATCTTGCAAATCTTTTAAGGTAAAGCCTAATTCACCAATAATGCGTTCTGCCAATTCATAGGACTCAGGATGGACAGATGTATTATCTAGTGGATTTTTACCGTGTTGCAAGCGAAGGAAGCCCGCACATTGTGTGAACGCTGCAGGACCTAAGCGAGGTACTTTCAACAATTCTTTACGGCTCTTAAATACGCCATTCTCTTGACGGTACGCAACGATGTTTTTAGCCACCGTACTAGAAATACCTGCAATATGTTGCAAGATAGCTGGAGATGCTGTGTTAAGTTCTACCCCAACGTGGTTTACTACGGTTTCAACTACTTGATCTAAGGTATGAGTCAATTGTTTTTGATTTACATCATGTTGGTATTGACCTACGCCGATAGATTTAGGATCGATTTTAACAGATTCAGCCAATGGATCTTGTACGCGGCGTGCAATGGATACGGCACCGCGAATTGTTACGTCTAAATCTGGTAATTCATCGATAGCCAATTTAGATGCAGAGTACACAGATGCGCCTGCTTCATTGGTGATGATGTAGTGGCAATCTAATTTTTCCTCTTCAATCATAGTGGACGCAAACTGCTCTGTTTCGTAGGAGGCAGTACCATTACCAATAGATAAGAGCGTAACCTTGAATTTACGGATTTTATCAGCCAATACCTTTTGCGCTTCTTTGCGAAGCTTTTCACTATTCGTTAAGTAGTAGGCACCATAATCTAGCACATTACCTTGTTGGTCGATGATAGCCATCTTACAACCAGTACGGTAACCAGGGTCAAGACCCATGATAACATGACCGGCCAAAGGCGGTTGTAACAATAGGTTCTTAAGGTTTACACCAAATACCTTGATAGCTTGCTCATCTGCATTTTCCGTCAACTCATTGCGTATATCACGCTCTAGAGCAGGGAAAATTAGACGTTTGTACGCATCGGCTACGGCCGCTGCTTTATAGTCTGCGAAGATAGACTTTGGATTTTTCTCTAACTTTTGCACCATGTACGCTACATATGTATCGCCTGGTACGGTAAGAGCTAATTTTAAGGCCCCTAATTTTTCACCACGGTTAACTGCCAAGATACGATGAGATGGCATTTGACGAACTGGTTCAGCATATTCTGCATATTGCAAGAATTGTTGTTGTACCTCTTCATCACCAGTCAATTCAGCTTGAATAAAGCCTTCGTTCCACATCTTTTTACGCAAGTACGCACGGAAGTCAGCACTATCACTAACGATTTCCGCTACGATATCTGACGCACCTTGAATAGCGTCCTCTGGTGTGGGCACCTCTTCCGTTACAAAGTCTTTAGCAATCTCTAAAGGATCACCAGCGGTAACTGTATCGTTAAGGATCATTTCCGCCAACGGCTCTAAGCCTCGTTCACGGGCAATCATAGCGCGCGTACGTTTCTTAGGACGGTACGGTAAATAGAGATCCTCTAACTCTTGAAGCTTTGTTGCGGCCTCTAAGGACTTCATCAACTCGTCGGTCATCTTTTCTTGCTCTGTAATAGATGCAATGATTTCTTGACGACGTGTTTCCAAGTTACGCAAGTATTTAATGCGTTCTTCAATGGTACGTAATTGCTCATCTTGCAATTCGCCGGTTACTTCTTTACGATAACGCGCAATAAATGGCACCGTATTGCCTTCGTCCAATAATTCTACGGCAGCTTGCACCTGCTTTGGCTTAACATTTAATTCACTGCCAATAATGGCAAACATTCTTTCACTCATTTAGATGCCTTTCTGCGATAGGTTACAAAACGATGAGGATATTTGTTCTTTTCATCCACCACGCCGTCTACTACGGAATCAATGGTGAAAGCTTCCTCTGGGAACTCTGGAAAAAATGCATCCCCTTCAAATTCGTGGTCTACTTCTGTAATGTACATCATGTCCACGTAAGGCAAGAAAGCCTCATATACTTGAGCACCGCCGATAACATAGGCCGCATCAAGAGCACGTGCTGCTTCTGCAGCCGCCTCAGGACTATGGAATATCTTAACCCCTTCTGGCGCATCAAAGCCCTTATCACGAGTAATCACCCAGTGCTCACGATTTGGCAACAGGAACGGCAAGCTTTCAAAGGTCTTACGGCCCATAATGATGACATGACCTGTCGTTTTTTCTTTAAAGAATTTCAAATCATTCGGCAAGTGCCAAATCAAGGTATTATCTTTACCGATGACACGATTATGTGCTACGGCTACGATTAATGCTAACATACTGGCCTCTTTCAATTACTACTATACGGCAACAGTCATAAATGGAATACTATTTAGCAATGGTCATGAATACACTGCTATACAGCAACAGTCATGGATAATTTACCTAAATGTTCATACCCATCTAGTGTAACGTCCTCTGGTGTGAAATCATAAAAGTCTTTCACCTCAGGGTTTACAACAATCTTAGGTGCTGGCAACGCTTGATCGCGACGTGCTAACTGCTCGCGCAATGCTTCTACATGGTTTTCATAGACATGAGCATTGTTGATAACATGAGTAAATTTACCAGGTTTAAGACCTGTTACTTGGGCAATCATGCATTGTAATGCTGCATATTGAGCGGTATTGAATGGAACGCCAAGGCCCATATCGCCACTGCGTTGGATGAGCATACAGTTCAAGTGTCCATCAGCTACATCCCATAATGTTTCATACGCACATGGTTGCAATGCCATATCATCTAAATCTTCAATATTCCACAATGTAACAATCATACGACGGCTATCAGGATCTTCCTTGATAGTCTTGATGAGATTATCGAGTTGTTTGTACTTTGCAATTTGGTAACCATAGGCCTTACCAATGGTACCATCTTCACGCATCCACTCATCCCATACGCGCACGTTCATTTCTTGTAATTTACGTACATCGTTAGACTGCATTTGCCAAATCCATAACAATTCTTTTACCGCCGTTTTGAAAGCTACAAACTTTGTAGTCAAAATGGGAAATTCCTCTTGCAAGTCAAATTGCATAATTTGATGTGGCAATTTATAAGTTGCAATACCTGTACGGTTTTGACCATACGTGCCATGTTCTAAAATATTTTCAATAATACCGAGGTATTGTGTATCTGCTAGACTCATATGTCCCCCTAAATCTATGTATAATACATCGAATCATACTAACCTATATCTTACAATATATAGTACTATCATACTAAAAAATACATAGTACTACCATATATACAGTAAAATTTATTATCCCTTATATTCTGCAATGGCCTGTAAAAAACTGAGGCCATATTTTTTCAATTTTGCTTCCCCTACACCCTTAACATTGCCAAACTCACCTAATGTAGTGGGTCGTAAATTGGCTAGGTCAATAAGCACTGTATCGGGGAAGATAAGATATGGTCGAAGCCCTGCCTTTTCGGCTAAGCGCTTGCGATGTTGGCGTAAATGTTCAAATAAACCACCCGACCCAGAACTAGATTTTCCTCGTAATGTAGTAGACGTAGACCGACTAGTTCGAGATGGTACAGACACATGTTGTCTGATTTCCTCCACCTCTTTATGCCCACCGAGGACCTCCTCAGCGCCAGCCGTCAAGGATAGAACAGGATACTTACCTGAAGAACTACGCAAATAACCAGAAGCTACAAATTGTTGAATGAGCCCTTTAATAGATTTCTCGTCTACATTACTTAGTAAACCAAATACAGGGAGTGCATCGTGGCCTGCTCGCATAATACGGTCAGTTCGCTCACCGCGCACGATAGAGGTAATCATAGAGGCACCATAGCGCTCATCAGTGCCCATAATAGCACGGAAGATAGCCTTCGCCTCTTTTGTAACATTGACCTTATCACCGGAGCCTTTACAGGAACTACAATTGTCACATGTGGTCCAGACGGTGCTTTCACCAAAATAGTTAAGCATATATTTACGTAAACAATTACTGCAGAAACAGTAATCAATCATAGACTGTAACTTGCGGAGCTCCACCTCTTGTCGCTCAGGCGTCTCGATGGACTGTTCAATCAAGTACTTATGAACCTGTACATCCTGCCCACTGTAGAGCAAGATACATTCTGCAGGTGCTCCATCGCGACCTGCACGGCCCGCCTCTTGATAGTAGGACTCCATGTTGCGCGGCATTTGGTAATGCAACACATATCGCACATTACTCTTGTCGATGCCCATACCAAAAGCATTAGTAGCCACCATGACCTGCAGTTTATCATCTGCATAAGCGTTTTGCATCTCACGGCGCACCTCATCGCTGAGACCTCCATGATAATGGCCCACCTTAATACCTGCACGTGTTAGATTTTCATACACTCGATCTACATCCTTACGCGTCGCACAGTAGATAATACCATTTTCATTGGCATGTTGACGCACGTAATGGACTACATAATCCATGCGCTTAGGTGTACGGATAACAGCGAAGGATAAATTAGGTCTATCAAAACCCGTTACGTACACATTCGCATGGTTGAGGCCTAATAGTTTCTTAATATCATTTTCTACATATTTCGTAGCCGTCGCCGTGAAAGCCCCTACGATAGGTCTCTTCGGTAGCGAGTTGAGCCACTCACCAATGAGCCGATAGGACGGTCTAAAGTCATGTCCCCACTCAGAAATACAGTGAGCCTCATCAACGATAACTTGAGCTATAGGCAATGCTCGCAATACATTACAGAAGAAATTAGAACCTAGTCGCTCTGGTGCAATATATAAGAGCTTAATCTTACCACTACGTACCTCGTACATAGTCTTATTAAACTCCGCTTGGGTAAGGGTACTATTAATGAGTGCCGCTGGAATGTTCTGCACTAATAGACCATCTACCTGGTCTTTCATAAGAGAAATGAGCGGCGAAAACACGATAGTAAGGCCCGGCTTACAAAGCGCAGGAATCTGGAAACAGATAGACTTGCCGGCCCCTGTTGGCATGATGCCAATTACATCTTCGTTACGTAACAAGGATGCAACGGGCGCCTCTTGAGCCGGTCTAAAGGAGGTATACCCAAAGTATGTTTCCAACATACGCAATGCGTGTTGCTTCATTTGGGCCTGTTGGTTCGCCCCATCACGCTGTGTTCCCACAACGTTCTTTGTGGTTTGTTGTTGTTCCATAGGGCCCTCCTTTCATGTTCCAGAAATATACATACAAGACCATAATTACGACTATCAATAACGAAATTTCGTATTCAAAACACGAAATATCGTTTTTCCATTCTTATATTTTAACATATTTCATATGCCGTTGGGTTTATTAGTATATACGATTTCTCAGTCCAACGTCTAATGCATATCTTGAAAGCCAAGCTTCAAAATTTGTATAGAAACTACGTAATATCACGAAATTTTTACACTCTAAAGCGCTAATATATGGTACAATAGGAATTATTTATAATACTATAGAATAGAACTACAACCTAAGGAGGTCTTATATAGGCATGACACAAGACAACTTAATGATTATGATCGCCTTTGCCTTATACCTAGGACTCATGATGTATATCGGGGTCTACTATTACAGGAAATCTAACAGCATTGGTGATTACATCCTCGGTGGCCGACAACTAGGACCATGGATTACAGCACTTAGTGCGGAAGCATCAGATATGAGTGGTTGGATGCTCATGGGTGTACCGGGTCTTGCGTATACTACGGGGATTTCTGGTGTATGGATTGCCGTAGGCCTCACATTGGGTACATGGGCGAACTGGAAATTCGTTTCTAGACGCTTGCGTAATCATACAGAGGTAGCTAGCGACAGTTTAACCTTACCGGATTACTTGAAGAATCGTTTCCACGATCAATCCCATTCGGTAGCTGTCATTTCCGCCTTATTTATCTTGATTTTCTTCTTGATATATACATCATCAGGCTTTGTAGCAGGTGGCAAGTTATTCAATACCATCTTTGGTCTTGATTACACAGTATCCCTCTTTATTACAGCAGGCATCGTCGTATTCTATACATTCCTCGGTGGCTTCCTCGCTGTATCTTGGACAGACTGTATCCAAGGGGCATTGATGTTCTTTGCTATCTTAGCAGTACCAATTACGGCTGCCATGTTTATGGGTGGCCCTATTGAAACATTCCAGCTCATTCAACATGAGTTCCCGCAAGGACTTAGCCTATTTGGTGATCCATCCGACTGGTTCACATGGGCTATCGGCTTAATTTCTTCTCTTGGTTGGGGTCTTGGCTACTTCGGTCAACCTCATATCCTCGTAAGATTCATGGCTATCTCCGATGCGAAAGAGCTTAAAAAATCTACAAACATCGCCATGGTTTGGGTTATCTTATCCCTTATGGCGGCCATCGCTGTAGGCCTCATCGGTCACGTATATATGTTGCCTGATGTATTAGTAGGCACTGATGCGGAAACTGTATTCCTCATCATGACAGAACGCCTCTTTACACCATTTGTAGCAGGTCTCATCTGGTCTGCCGTATTAGCGGCTATCATGAGTACCGCATCTGCACAGTTATTAGTAACAGCTTCTGCTATTTCTAATGACTTCTATGCCAATATCATTCATCCTAAAGCAAGTGATAAGGAACTAGTGCTTGTAAGTCGTATCGTAGTACTTATCGTAGCATTGATTGCCATCTATATGGCGATGGATCCTGATAGCTACATCTTAACAATGGTTGCCTATGCATGGGCAGGCTTTGGTGCCGCCTTTGGTCCAGCCATCTTGTTCTCCTTATTCTGGAAACGTATGACACGTCATGGTTGTATTGCTGGTATCATCGTAGGTGGTTTAACAGTACTCATTTGGAAACAATTTGGATTCCTTGGTCTTTACGAAATCGTGCCAGGCTTCATCTTCTCTTCCATCGCAATCTACGTAGTGAGTATCATGGGCAAATTACCGCCTCGTCCAGTCCTTAAGGATTACCGAGAAGCAGAAAAAATGCACGTTCTATAAATTAGAAATCGTACATTTGAAAATTACATATATAAAAATAGAGCTAGTTGATTCACCGATCAACTAGCTCTTTTATTATGAGTATTGTTCTAGGCCTTCCTTAATAGCTTCTTTTACTTCTGCTACTAAGGATGCTGGTGAAAGTACTTTCACACTTTGCATATATTGAAGGGCCCAATACTTGAAGGCATCATGATTAACACGTACACGGCATACAACGTCATCAGCTGTAACGCTAGTGAATTCCACATTCCCATCGAACCAATCTAAGATCTGATTCACAATGGAGCGCTTTGCCTTAAAGCTTACGGTAACGGATTCACCGCCGAACATGTAGATATGTTCTTTTACATATTGTGACACATTAAAGGTGCGTTGCTGATGATAGCCCTTTATCTCCCGTAAAGGTTTTCTACGTTCGCTCAACACCGTAATGTGTGCAATTCGATCGACACGTAATGTAGACATGTCATCATAATTTTCGTGGTTCCCAACTAGGTAATAATGTCCCCGATTCATAACTAGTTGGAATGGATTGAATACATACTTCCGCTCCTTATTATCTGGACCAAGATTAATATGTAAGCGTTTATCCACATCAGGTTGGCAATAAGCCAAGGAAATTTTTCTCCCCTTTTGTATTGCTTCTTCTATGAGATCAATGTTAAGGAATAAGTCCTGACTTCTATGAAGGTAACCCGTAGCACTTTCAATATCAATACCATGAGGCTTGAAATGAGAGCTCCCCAATTTAGCAACACGACTAATCAAATCCTTACGTTGAGATGCGGTAATATGGCGAGAAGCCAAAATACCATCAATTAATAATCTCAATTCTGAATCTTCAAAGGTATGAATCATATAAAAATCAGTACGGCGAATCGTGCCATCTGCTCCTACGGCAGACTCTTCACATTGAATACCAAAATCACCAGATTCATATAAATCATTTAAATGACGGCCTAAGGTCTTCCGATCGACGGATACCTCGTACCGCTCGGCTAATATACTGCGAATCTCTTCTTGAGATAAAGTATGATTAGCATCCGTTTCACTTTTCAGGATTTCTAGTATATATACTAGAACGGCCTTCTTAGATGCCATAAAAGACTCCTTTTACAAATAATACAATAAAAACAACATTGTAATTAATACAATATATAATATCATCCACAACACACAGGATGATGTTCACAAAAATACCCATACATAGTATACCATACTTTTCATATATGGTTCATTTATTTCTCATTAATTTTATCGATTTACTATACTTATTCAGCAATATTAAATAACTAAATGTAATAATTATTAAAAAAGATTAAATTAAATTATATAAAATAAAAACCCATTACTACTTAATACATATAAATGTTATAAGTGTAATGGGTTTTACGTTTATTCTGAAAATTATATGAACCCTAAAATATGTTCTTAGAATTCTAGCGATAGATTAAGAAAGACCATCAGTTTTCTTACTTCTAATAAAGCCTAATTGCTCCATACGCTTAGTTAATTCATTATAGAAGGCTTCTGCCATAGCATTTTGATGCTTACCAGTTTGGGCCTTATCAGCACTAAAGAGAGAATCCTTAATTTTCTTAATCAATGTAGATTTAGCTTTAGGTTTATTCAACAATTCCATGAACAATAAATCCTCTTCGGAAATATCACCAATGGCATCGTTGAACATGTTTGCACCATAAATATATTCACTACCACCGTCAGCAATAGCTTTTACAAAGTTTGTAAAACGTGCTGGTACATAGGATAAACCTTCCATATATTCCTGTTTATCAGGGAATGTTTTGTAGAAGCGAATACCACCGCGTACCATATGTTCAACAATAGCTTTATATAAGCTGCATACCGCTGGTTCTAAATCCTCTTCAGATGCCTTAGCAGCATCGTGAGCGGCTTTTAGAATGGCGAGAGCTTCAATCATATTAAACGTACCACCATCTTTAATAAGAGCTTGGAATGTATCTCTTACAAGCTTATTTTCAAACATTTCTAAAGCTTCTTCATCAAAGAGTATTTGGAATACAAAATTATTCACAATGGTACGTACAGGTACTGTATTCACCTTTTCAGGATTAGCTACATCATAGTTAAGATTCTTTGCAGCATCTGCTTTACAAATAATAGACTTACGGAATGTTGTATCCAACATAAAGTCTAAATATTGTTCTTGATCTGCTTGGCTATTAGGCGCTAGTTTTTCAAGCTTATCGGCGATACTTTCATCATAGGTACGAACCATAGATAATGTTAAATCTGCATCACATACATACGCTAGATTGTGGACCTTCAAATGATCGTTAAATTGGTAAAAATAGCAAGGGTCATTATGAGGTTCTAAATGGTCGTGACCTACATAATAATCATCCTTTTGCATAACAGAACGCAAAGCCCCTAAGAATTTACTATTACGCTCTTTAAGGTTGTCATAATTAAGAATTTGAGAGCCTACTAAGCTGCCCACAGTTTTACCGCGCAATACCTTTTCCTTGTGCGTTAATTCATCATGACCACGATTAGCAAATAGCATGAGCTGACGTACCTCTTCCATCGTATGCCAGCCAGGATATGTATTATATGACACATAGGCAATGCCATTATCAGCCAGGTGTTTGGATATAATATCAAGCAATTTATCCTTCATCTCATCGCTAATCCAAGAGTAAAAACCATGAGCGATGATGTAATCAAAGGTTCCTAAGGTCTCATCAAAGTTCATAATATCCCCTTGAATTAGAGATACATTATCCAACTTAGCATCACTAATAATTTTATTCCCCTTCTCTACTTGATCTTGGGAAAGCTCAATACCAACAAAGGTCGCTTCTGGATTATGTACAGCTTGAGAGATGATATTTCCACCATAGGTTGCGCCTAATTCAAGAACACGAGCTGTCTTTGCGGGCGGAGTATTAAGTCCTACAAGTGTACCATACGCTTCTAAATACGCAGGTGTTGTAAATGGAAATGGATAGGATTTATAGCCTAACTCTTTATATATTGTTTGTTGCATATCATCTGTTGTGATCTGTTGGTTATCCTTAGCCATAAGCACCTCTATATTACGATTAAATTTACCTTGTTATCTATCAATGTATCAATGCAATATACTTACGTATAACTGCATAACTATCTAATATTATATCAAATTCCTAGTATATTACCTATGTAAAACTGTTATTTATACACAAAAGAGGCACCCTCGAGAGGGTGCCTCTTATCAGTTCTTAGTCGTTAAATAACGAATTATTTTACGTCTTCGAAACCTTTTTGTAAGCGAACATAGCTTAAGCGACGATCTTTAGCGTCTTGTTCAGTTTTAGCGAACAATTCTTCTGCAACATCTGGAGCTGCTTTAGCCAAGGAAGCGTAACGAACTTCACCTTTAAGGAAGTCTTGGAAGTTTTCAGTTGGTTCTTTGGAATCCAAGGAGAATGGATTTTTACCTTCTTCTTTAAGTTGAGGGTTGTATCTGTAAAGATCCCAGTAACCAGCTGCAACTGCTTTACGTTGTTCTTCTTGAGCTTTACCCATACCAGCTTTGATACC
>USAV01000031.1 GCA_900552715.1 uncultured Veillonella sp. | reverse complement strand
GCTTGTGTTAATTCATCGGCCAATTCTTGAGCAGGACGATTCATATCCACAGGCACGTATTCGTTCATCCACTGTAAACTTGCTTTCATGAGTTCCTCCTAAAATTGTTCCAAGAATCGTACATCATCTTCAAAGAATAGACGTAAATCATTAATGCCATATAAAAGCATAGCAATACGTTCTACGCCCATACCAAAGGCAAAGCCTTTAACCTTTTCAGGATCGTACCCATTAATACGCAATACATCCGGATGAACCATACCGCATCCTAAGATTTCAAGCCAACCTGTATGAGAACATACACGGCAACCTTCACCACCACACATTACACAGGAAATATCTACTTCTGCAGATGGTTCTGTGAATGGGAAGAAGCTTGTACGGAAACGTACCTTTGTTTCATCCCCATACATATGACGCAAGAAGGACTCTAATGTGCCTTTCAAATCAGCAAATGTAATATGCTCATCGATGATGAGACCTTCCACTTGATGGAATACTGGGGAATGTGTTGCATCATAATCCCAACGATAAACCTTACCCGGCGCAATCATACGGATTGGGCTGTTAGGTTCATGACGTTGCATTGTACGAGCTTGTACTGGAGATGTATGGGTACGCAATAAGAAGTTTTCTGTAATATAGAAGGAATCTTGCATATCACGTGCAGGATGGTCTTTAGGCAAGTTTAAGCATTCGAAGTTAAAGTAATCCTGTTCAATTTCTGGCCCCTCTTCAACGGTATACCCCATTTTCATGAAGAAGTCCTCAATCATTTCATTAACCTTAGTTAATGGATGGATATGACCAGCTTTTTGTGCACGACCAGGCAATGTAATATCGATGCGTTCTTGTTCTAAACGAGCGTTTAACTCTGCCGTTTCCATACGAACTTTAACCGTATCAATTTCGGCTTCTAATGCTTCACGAACAGCATTAACGAGGGCGCCAGCCTTCGGGCGTTCTTCTGGAGATAATTTACCAAGACCTTTTAGTAATGCCGTTACCTCACCTTTTTTACCTAAATATTTAACGCGTATATCTTGCAGTGATTGTATATCTGTCAACCCTTTAATCGCATCAAGAGCTTCAGCCTTAATCCGTTGTAATTCTTCTTTCATTAAAGCATCCTCCTATATTTAAAAGTCTAAACTATATTATACCAAATCAGGGTTGTCTTCTTCAATAAAACGCCATGGTAATTCAGGTAATGACTTCTCTTCTAGTACAAAAAATGTACCACGTGCTAAATGAACTAGTTCACCTAATTCATTATAGATACGTGCTGTCGCAACCATGGTTGTTTTACCACTGTGCTCTACATTAGCTACACCACGCAATACGGTACCACCCTTAACAGCTTTCACATAGTTACCATTAAGATCAATAGTGCTAACAGATTTGCCCAATGTGAAACAAGCGGTCCCCATTACACTATCTGCTAAACCAATACAAACGGCACCATGTAAATCCCCTCGGAAATTACAATACTCTGTATCATTTGTTTGTAAGGTCATTTCCGCATGACCAGGTTCAACTGCTGTAATTTCAGAATCTTTTACCCAAGAAAATGGATTCTGATCTCGTAATTCGTTGAAATATTCTAACAATGTTGTAGCCATAAGGTTCTCCATTCTATATACACACCCATAGATTAACTAGTCTAGAAACTAAGTCTATTACATTACCTGTATGAAAATCTCTATAGTTATATACCAAAATTAAATACAAACATATAAAAATGGTGCGTTACATCATACATATTGTATCATGCAACGCACCATATGCGAATAACTCTATCTATTTATTAGTATGTTCTTAAAATACAAACTTACAATTCAAGACTATTCATAATGTAATGCATCAATTGGATTAAGTTTTGCCGCCTTGCGAGCTGGATAAATACCAAAGATCAAACCAATTGCCATAGAGAAGGCAAAAGACATTACAATAGTTGGTATAGATATAACTGTACTCATGCCCGAAGCCATACCAATTAACTTAGAGGCCCCTATACCGAGTGCAATACCTATGATGCCCCCCATCAGACTGATAACAACAGCCTCGATAAGAAACTGTGTAACGATAACACTATAAGTTGCACCTAAAGCCTTACGCACCCCAATTTCTCTTGTCCGTTCAGTTACAGATACGAGCATAATATTCATAATGCCGATACCACCAACAACGAGAGAGATAGCGGCTACAGCTCCAAGGAATAATGTTAATGTTCCTGTAGTTTCCTCCATAGTTTCCATGATGGAGTTCATGTTCTGAATATTGAAATCATCTAGATTAGTATCCTTGATTCCATGACGTACGCGCAACAGGTTTTCAATATCGGATTGTAAACGATCGATACCGTTTTCATCCTTACCTACTACGTAGATCATTCGAAGATAATCAACACCTTCTACCCGTTCCATGGCTGTAGTATACGGGATAATAACCATATCATCTTGGTCATTACCCATAGCACCACTGCCCTTACTATTAAGGACACCAATGATACGGAACGGAATGTTTTTAACACGAATTTCTGCACCTACTGGATCTTCATCACCAAATAGATTTTTAACAACTGTTTTACCTACTACTGCGACGCGTTCACGATTCTGTACATTCTTTTCAGATAAGAAGCGACCAGATTTCATAGACCAATTGTTTACATCTAAATAATTATAACTAACACCAGATACAGAAGTGGTCCAGTTTTTATTTTGATAAATTACTACATACGAACCATTTGTCATCGGGCTGGCAGCTCTTACACCATCCAATTTTGAAATCGCTTCGTAATCAGAAACCTTTAAAGACTTCATAGAACCTGCAGAAGGTCGAACCCCTGGTGTGCGCGGTGCACCAGGCATAACCATCAATAGATTAGATCCTAAGCTAGAGATGGAGTTTTGAATATCTTGCTTTACACCATTACCAATAGATACTAAGGCAATTACGGCAGCTACACCGATGATGATGCCTAACATGGTTAAAATGGAACGCATTTTATTAGCAATGAGGGATGCCCATGCCATTAAGAAACTCTCTTTATACATGTGGCACCTCCTGTACAGGCGTCATATTTAGATTTTTGGAATCCTCTACAATTAATCCATCACGCAATACTACATTACGACTTGCATAGGTTGCAATTTCAGGTTCATGTGTAACAAGGATGATGGTACGCCCTTCATCGTAAAGGCCTCTAAAGATATTCATAACATCAATAGTTGACTTGGAGTCAAGGTTACCTGTTGGTTCATCGGCCATGATGATGGCAGGATTATTTGCCAACGCACGAGCAATGGCCACACGTTGACGCTGACCACCAGACAACTCAGATGGCAAGTGATCCATACGTTCGCCAAGGCCAACGGAAGATAACAATGCAGCAGCTCGTTCATTACGCGATTTTTTATCCATCCCTGCATAAATCATAGGGAGCGCTACATTTTCTAAAGCTGTTAATTTTGTTAATAAGTTAAAACTTTGGAATACAAAGCCTATTTGTTTATTTCGTACAAAGGCCAATTCATCGTCTGATAAGGTAGCTACCTCATCGCCATTAAGGCGATATGAACCTGTCGTTGGTCTGTCTAAACAGCCAAGAATGTTCATAAAGGTAGACTTACCAGAACCAGAAGGACCCATAATAGATACGAATTCGCCTTTATTGACCTGTAAATCGATACCATGCAAAACAGGCACCGATAATTTACCATTTACATAGGTCTTCGTAATCCCTTGTATATCGATTACTGCTTGATTCATATTCACCTACTATTAGAATGGTCCACGGCTATTATTCTTAGGTGCTGTTACATCACCACTGACGATAATTTCATCACCTTCAGATAAACCTTTTAGAATTTGTACATTAGTATCCCCAGTTACACCTGTAGAAACAGCTGTACGTACTGGTTGACCATCTTTAATAACATATACGTATTCACCTTGCTTATCTGTACGCACTGCAGTAAGAGGTACTACCAATGTGTTTTTAATATCTTCACCAAAGATGGTTGCACGAGCCGTCATAGATGGTAAGAAATTGTTGGAAATATTTTCAGGAATTTGAACTTTTACAGTGTAGTACACAACACTGTTGCTTGTAGCGCCCATGTTACCTTTTGTACCTTTTGCGATTTCAGATACGTAGCCTGTGAAAGTTTCACCCGGTTTAGAATCTACAGTAAATTCTACTTTAGCACCTTGTTTGATACTACCAATATCGGTTTCATCTACTGTTAAGTAAATTTCTAAGTTACTTAAATCTGCAATCGTAGCGATAATCATTTGTGTAGAAATACCAGTACTGATAGTTTGACCAGCTTTCAATGGTGTACCTATAACAGTACCAGACATTGGTGCTGTAATTGTAGCATCGCTTAAATCTGCTGCTGCGCGGTCATACGTAGATTTTGCACGTTCATAAGATGTTACAGAATCATCATAAGTTTGTTGAGCAATAGCATTTTGCTCTGCTAATGCTTTATAACGATTCATATCAAGTTCTGCCTTAGCTAATGCAGCTCGTGCATCATCTGCAGAGGCTTGTAATTGACGTGTATCAATATAAGCGATAACTTGACCAGCCGTAACTTGATCATTTTCTTTTACTAAGACTTTTTCAAGCTTACCAGCCACATTCGTAGAAACGTCTACATAATTTACAGGGTTAATAGTACCAGTTGCACTAATACTAGTTTTTACATCACCCTTTTCTACCTTACCAGTTGTATATAAGTTTTGTGTTTGCTTAGAACCTTCGCTATGCATGTAGTAGTATGTACCACCACCCAAAACACAAAGAACAACAGCACCTGCAATAATGCGTTTACGATGCTTTTGCAAAAATTCTTTCATTATAATCTCCTTATATTAAAACGAAGATATTGGCACAACATGTATCGTTCCTAACAATACTATTAGTAATTTTAAATTATACAGTACCAATTACTTTTATGCAATATAATTTCATTCATGAATAAATGATGATAAAAGAAAATGACCCTTACGGGTCATTAATAGTTTTAACTGCTTAGTATGGATAATAGTGTATAGTCCTTCTCATTAATAGGAAAGTCTAAAAGTTCAGCTTCTTGATAAGAAATCGGACGAATATGACCATCTATATAGCCCAATAATCGATTATCTGTACCATTCATTAATAAATCAATACAAGTTTCACTCATACGAGCCGCTAAAATAGCGTCAAATGCTGAGGGACCGCCACCGCGTTGTAAATATCCCAATACGGTCAAACTCGGATCAAATTCCGTATGTTCCTTAATATAGGATTTTACTTCTCCACTATTGTAAGCACCCTCAGCAACGAGTATCACACTATATTCTTTACCACGTATCTGTGTTTCCTTTAAATGACGACATACCTCATGTAAAGGCATAGGGTTTTCAGGAACGAGTACAATTTCTGCACCACAGGCAAGACCCGCTTTAAGCGCAATATGACCTGATTTACGTCCCATCACCTCTACAATGGCGACTCGTTCATGGGAGTTAGATGTATCACGAATTCTACCAACCGCATCAACCACAGTATTCAGAGCCGTATCAAAGCCTATAGTATATTGAGTACCACCCATATCATTATCTATGGTACAGGGAATTGTCATGGTAGACATGCCAAGCTTAGCTAAACTCGTAGCGCCTCGCATAGAACCATCGCCACCAATAACAATAAGGTGGTCAATGCTATGGGCTTTCAAAATATCGTAAGCTTTACGCTGAACATCTTCATTTTGAAACTCAGGAAAACGAGCTGTTTTTAGCATGGTACCGCCTTGAGTAATAATACCACCTACAGAACGGTTTGCTAAAGGAACAAATTGTTCTTCCATAATACCTACATAGCCACGTTCAATACCGAAAACTTCAAAGCCTTCATGAATGGCTTTTCTAGTTAGCGCTCTTATGGCGGCGTTCATTCCAGGTGCGTCTCCGCCGCTTGTTAGTATTGCGATTCTTCTCATATCCATTACCCCCTTGTGGTGTACGTTGTTTGGATATAGTTTCTGTCTTATGTCCTGTAACCGCTTGATTAGATTTCTTATGTTTGCGGCGTTTGTCATTACCCGCTTTATAAGATGCCACCTTATCAGAAGGTTCTTTTTTCAAGACTATCTGTTTAGTTTCTGTATCGTTAGAAATCCTTTTATTAAAGCGTTGTGTTTTAGATAATCCAGAATTATCTAGTTTGTTTCTTAGAGAATTATTAAATTGTAATTCTTGAGCTGGCTGTTTACCATCTCTATTTTCCGTATCATTGGGTTGACGTCTTGCTTTAAATTGAACACCTGAGGTAACTAACTCATCCTCAATACGTTGCATAAAATCATAGGTCCGACCATTTGTTGTATCTAGTACAAAATCACACTGCTTATACACCGGTTTCCAGGATTGTATCATAGCGTGTACAAAGGCATGAACATTGTTATAATCCATGGTTGGCCGTTTCCCAATACGGCGATTCACACGACTGACAATACGAAATTGTGCAGCTCGGATACCAATGATATAAGAATATTTCTTCAATACCTTTAATGTGCGATGTTCAATGGGAAAATTACCACCTACGGAGATGACTGCTTCGTGATATAAGCAAACCTTTTTCAGTACATCCATTTCTGCACGTCGAAATGCTTTTTCCCCAATTTTCTTGAATATTTCAGCAATAGGCAACCCAAAACGACCTTCTAATACGCGATCGGTATCTACAAATTGCCATCCCTTGCGTTCCGCAAGATTACGACCGAAATGGCTCTTGCCACTCCCCATAGAACCGATGAGCATAATATTTCGTTTTATTATCATCTATTATGTGCCCCTTATTATTTCATATCCTTCATTGTACTATAAAATGCAACAAAAACAAAGACAGACTATAGAATAACAATCTATAATCTGTCTCTATTAATATTACTATATAAGAATATATATTAAGGCCTCATAGTCGGTTTTACTGCACAATGTACATACACTACATTGCCTTTCCGTTCTATGTCCTCAATTTCTATACGGCGTGAAGGGTCTTTTGCTTCAACAGTATTAATCCAGTTGATAAGGCGTTCTGTACTTCCTAATAAATTTAATTCTAATACACCTTCATGCTCATCAGTACTAACAATCATTAATGGTTCTCCTTGCAAAGACTCAAAAATACTAGTATTAGAACTCGTGTTTGATAGCTTGTTTTCTGTAAAAGACGCTAGTAATTTTGCTTCCTTAGATACAATATAATCTGACTTAGCCTGCATTTGGATAACATAGTTTTCTTGTCGCTCTTTCAAATGAGTCGCTTTGTGCTCTAAGCTAATATACCCATATAGTGAAATACTAATGATGATACCCCACATTAGTATCATCATTACTATCTTCTCTACTGGATGTGTTGTGCTCTCCTTTAGATCCTTCCATATGGAATGTATATATACCTTGATCTGCTTTAACTGTTCCATGACAATCCATTCCAATTAATCTTTGTTGAATACTAGCTATAAATTTACGGCATGCTTCATCACTATAGCCTATACCATCTACACTAATATGTTCATCCTTTATGTTAAGGTGTTGTAAACTAATTCCTTGCTCCATAGCTATATCAAGGACATATAAAACGATAGTATTTTGAAAAATAGATTTTTTATTTTTCCCCGAACTATTCTTAAGTATTTTATTTTTAACTGATGCTATATCCTCATACTGTTTTCCAATTGACTGATACTGCGGATTTTCCAATAGCGTCAATAGTTCTGCCTTTTCAGTCTTATACTGTTCATAGTTCGACAAGCAATAACCTATTGCTATTAATCCTACTATTCCGTATACAATACTCATACCATATAGATAATAACGATATTTATGCCATAAACTATGCCAACGTAACGATCGAGGCATTAGATTAATATATCTATTCCTACCATCCCAAGCCAATCCATTTAAGCCCCCTTGCGGCCATACCAATAGCCATATCCCAATCTAATTGTCCTTGTTTACATCGATTACGACCACGCCCTAAGAATAATAATGGAATATACTCTGTTTCTCCATATATAGAAATAATGGCTTCCATATCCTTTTGTTCCTCATCGGTTAATCGGTCTAACCCATACAGCTTAATTCCTTGTATTTTATCTATACCAAATTCTTGCAGCCTTGCTTCTAGCACCTCCATAGCTTCTGATACATCACTGCTACTAATAGGGACAATCCGTTCTTGAATACATATATCATTCCACCATAGCCATAAATGTAGATGGTCCGTCTCAACGACACCTGTTACTGTCCCACTACGTCGCATCAAACTGTAACAAATAGGAATAGGCCAGAAATCGATTACATCCACCGGTGCATAGGTGTCTCGTATACCTTGTTTTAAAAGTTCTAATGAATGACGCTCTACGGCAACCATAAACATATGGTAATTATGCCTTGGATATTCCCGACGACATGCATCCATTTGGAAACTGTCGCCATCAAAGGTAAAGTAATCCTCTACATTCCATTTGATGAACTCCTTCATATCAAAATCGTGAGGATCATAAGGTGCTACATGCATTTGTGTATCGATATTAGCTACAATGCTGTAAGCTCCATCATCTAAATCATACATTTCTATAAATTTTCTAACATCCTCATCAATAGATGCACTGCGTTTCATTTCCAATGCATCAGTAATGACCATCGTTTTATTTTCTACATGAGCTGTCACACATACAATACGTTCATCTGTAATACATACACCAGTATGTATTTTCTTTTTCCGTTTCATAGATTCACCTCAATATGGTTTTATCTTCATAACATGCATAGTATGATCTGTATCTACTGCCACATACATATGTACACGACTTACTATTTCCTGATGTTTCAATTTTCCATAACTCATAACGTGACGAGGATTCTCACGGGATGGATCGGCCTCAATAGTAATTTCCACATCCGCATCATCAGCTACAATTAGCTTTCCTTGAAAGTCCCATGTATTACCGGCCTTACAGTAGCCTACAAACCAATGTGCTCCACTTTGCGCTGCATAATGAGCCTCTTCTAAATGCAATTCATCTACTGCATTACTTTCACAAATTTGACCAATACGCAATCCCATAAAGGCTAATACTAATAAAAAGGACATTGTAAATATGGCTACATATGTAATAAACCCAGCATTATGGGCTCCCATGTTCATGACTTGTTTCCTCATTATCTTTATACCAATCATATATACTACTTTGACCTATGGCGACTTCATATATAGCTAAGCCTCCATATCCAGCAGTATATTGTTTATCACCAGTAAATCGATTCGTTATGTACCAACGCATATGGACTACTCCGCTCTCATTCATACTAAATGGATGTTCTTGTGTGTACCCAACATTTCGTTTATCCTTTGTGCCGATAATACGGCTGCCGCTAACAGGTTGTAAGCTGCCATCTGTAAGCTTCCTATACAAAGCATGGCGTTGTAATGTTAGTTTAGTACGCTTAGTGTCGTGAATATATAAGGTCCTATTGCGATCCTCTACCGTTATCTGTACAGGATTCCATATGATTTGAGCCACCACCATGCGCCGCGTATAACGACCATCCTCCATCATGGCTACGCTATCAACTAATTTTGCATTCCACATAACCCCATAAAAAACTATGCCTAACAATAAGGTTAAAACGATGGTCGAAATAGTTATACTGATGAGGGTTGAATACAAAATAAAACCTCTTTGTGTATCATGAGTTCTCACCGTATTTCCTCCAAGTCGAGAGATAAGGTATACACAACAGATTCATTATCTATGGCCTGCACAGTTAATCGTTGTAGGACAATACCATTTTCTACGATAGGCTCTACATGTGTTTTATAAGTAATAGATTCACTGGGACTCATAATAAATTGAGAGTTATGTATACCATCTTGAATATGACCCGTTTGATAATACATAGACTTACTTTCCTCTACATATGTTATGGTGTCTTGTAATATATGATCCCAATAGTAAGCCTTATAGATTGTTAAGGTAGCCATCCAAAATACAGATAATATAACAGGCAAGATAAACATAATAATAGCTGTTGATACTAAGGCATCTCCATACATAAAGCCCTTAATGGACTTCTTCCCATCGAATACGTCCCGTCTGTACAGATATCCATATACGATTTCTCTCACCACTTTCTCGATCTCGTAAAATAAGTTCCGTTCCATCATAAGGTAATCCTAGAGAAGAAAAAGAGATAACCGTTAAGGGTTGTACATTTTCAATCCCTACAGGTAAGGATATATTAACTGTATGATGATGAGCATCCTCCTCTAAGGTATAGCTATCTTTATTTAATATGAATAACATACGCCCTTTTCCATTAGACTTATGCCCTAGCATAGACCAAAGTTGAACCTTTTTTAACATATATACTACTTCTTGAGTACTTCCATTTAGAGTGTAACGGCTAGGCGTTGTTACAATGGGCAAAGACATAGAAATAAGAAGTAAAAATAAACTAATCGCAATAATCCACTCAGCTAACAAAGAGCCGTATTGATGATGTACAGGTTGTGCCTTAACCATTGGTACAACACCTCCATATAGGATCCGCCATGTAAGGCACACCAACCACCAAAGCATAGAAAGGGACCAAATGGAATGTATCGATTACGATAGCTTGTTAGTAAGAGATAGAGAGAACCAACACAAAAGGCTACGTAAAAGAAGCATACAATCTCCCAGGGCGTAAGCCACATGGCAATAGCAGAAAACCATTTCACATCGCCTAGTCCAAAACCTTTATAACTCATAAGACGAAGTCCATATGTAATAGCACCTACACTCATAACACTTATAATCGTTATAAGCATAGACTTATCATTTATAAAGCTATACACTATACCACCTAAAACAAGCACTAACGCCCCTTCATCAGGCAATATATAGTAATGCATATCGATGGTAGCACCTGCTATGATGATGAGTGAAAATACAGCATACAAAGCAACGTGAATAAAGGATATTACCTGGGATGAAACTATAATAGGTAGTACTATGGATGCTATATACACGATCAGGGCTATAACATAATGCGTCCCTTTCATACCTTGTCCTTCCATACAATCAACTATAGATATGTAAATCTAACGATTGATATAACTACATATATATGAAAACCTAAAACTACATTCCTATCATTAATACATGCACATTAAATACTAAATACTAAATACTAGTTACTTGATACTGATATTAGATGCTAGATGCTAAATTCTAGATATAAGTTACGTTAAGGTGCATCAGGTGCTTTAACTACAACTGCTTTTGCAGTACCGCCATTAACCACTTCGTAAGTAATGGTATATTCCTTATCCTTTGCAGTCTTAACATGTTCTGTAAGATAACCTTCTTTATATAGATTTTCTACAGTTGGTGGTGTATCTACATTTTTGTCGATCATATAGAGCTGCGTTGCATTTTTAATTATTTGAATATCTGCCGTTTCCTTCGCATTTCGTGCTCTGTCAGCAGCCGATAAGAATTGTGGCATCGCAATAGCTGCCAATATGGCAATAACGGCTACTACAACCATTAACTCAACAAGGGTAAAGCCCCCTTTTCTCGACTTCTTGAGATTTTCCCGAACCCGAGAAATATGTAAGTGGTCTAAAACCCATTGACCACATAGTTCTAATCGAGAATTTAAACCATGAACCATATGTATAACAGAACTCATAATATCCTCCTTATAATGATTAAATAACATCTATCCATTACTATTGACCTCTATTGTGCTAACTATAAATAGCTATTGTCCTCCCAACTTAGCAATAGACGTAAACAACGGATACATAACAGACACAACCAAAACGGCTACACCAATCCCCATCAAGGTCAATAAAATTGGTTCTAATAGTCTCTCAAGACGGGCAATATATTTTGAAAGTATAGATTCATAATAATGTCCACAATGCTCTAACATCTTTACAAGTTCCCCACTTTCTTCTCCAATAGAGATCATTTGCCATATAAAGGAATTTCCAATATTCTCAGTTCTCAGACTCTCTTCAAAAGAATGGCCTGATAATAATTTTGCCTCTACCTTTTCACTACATTCGGCACCATACATATTGCCCCATAAAGGTCTTGTAATATTCATAGTGTTAATAATAGAAATTCCAGAATCTAACAAAAGCGCCCAAACTTTTAACATACTTGTATAGTAAATGCAGGTCATCCATTGGTATTGGTGAGCCAACTGCCAAAGCCAACGATGTACTTTGCGTTTTATACTATGTTGATGATATGCAAAGACCATTGCCCCTAGGCCTACACAATGCAAAATAACAACCACTATGGGATGATTCTTTAGCCCTTGTCCTAATGCAAAGAGGGCTCGCGTCATCACTGGTAATGTAATATGCATGGTAGTAAAAACCTTTTCAAAGGATGGAATAATAAATAAGATGGTAACAAGAAAAAAAATATTCATTAATACAAGTAAAAATAATGGATAAGAAATAGCACTGATAACCTTTTGCCGTACCTGTCGCTCCCAATCATAGTGACGTGATATATATTGCAAGCTTTCTCCTAATGTACCTGCAGCCTCTCCACTTTCCAATAAAGCCAGTGCAATGGCAGGGCAACCTTCACTTCGCAATGCTTGAGATAACGTTTGACCTCGCTCAATCGATTCATATAAGGCTGTATACAAAAGGCCTCTCTTTCCATGACATAATAACTGTAATGCTCGTCGTAAAGGCACGCCAGATTCGATGAGTAGTCCTAATTGATAGGTTACATCTACCACCATAGTATGATTCCACTTATGTTTCTTCTTATTTACTTGTAAAGTGATTTTATAAATCTTATAGCCATCTCGTTTTAACCGTGTGCCAACCTCCTGTTCTGAATCCGCCCATATTAAACCTTTTATCGTTTCATTATTCTCATCTTTTACGACATATTCATAAGCCTCCATACCTTCACCTACGATAATTGTTGATCCAATAATGTATGTAGTTGTTGCTGAGAGCCATATTGTACCTTTGCATCTCGTACGGCCATCTCTAGTGTTTTCATAGGTAGTTGTGTTTCTTGAATAGAAATGATTTGTGGTTCCTTACGAGTACGTATCAAATTCGCTACCGCATGCGTGTTTAGCAAAATATCCCGAATGGTAATGAACTTTTTATTCCATCGAAGGAGCCGTTGACATATAACGGCACGTAGTACTTGTGATATTTGACTACGCACCTCCTCTTGTTGTTCTCCAGGGAATAGTGAAATCATACGGTGAACAGCCATTACAGCCCGCTGTGTATGCATAGTTGCCATCACAAGATGACCTGTTTCTGCTGCATGAAGTGCAGCCTCTAAGGTTTCACGATCTCGAAGTTCCCCCACCATAATGACATCTGGATCCTCCCTCAATGCATCTCGAATACCATCAGACATAGACTTAATATCTGCACCTAATTGGCGTTGATGAATTAACGATTTCTTAGGTTTAAACTCAAATTCGATGGGGTCTTCTAAGGTGATGATGTGACGCTCCATTGTTTGATTTATATAATCAATACAGCAAGCTAAGGTAAAACTTTTGCCACTGCCCGTAGGACCACAGACGAGCAATAAACCATCATGAGATTCACATAATTTTTGTAGGAGTTGACCTTCACTATTATCATCCAGTTTAAGTTGTTGATGACACAATAAGCGCAATGTGCCACATATAGTTTGATTAGCTCGATACAGATGAACACGAATACGTACTCCACAACAGGAACAAGCCTCATCAAGAGATTGCCATTCATACGATGCTATACCACAACGTCTCAAAATATCTTCAATCAACGTAGTGGTACATACAAATTGAGTGGCCTTTAATCCATCACCATGTCTCAAATAGATAGGCTCACCACATTGTAGATGAATATCTGTTGATGATAAGTGTATAGCCTCTTCAACAATAGTTTCTAAACTTTCACTATTACAGCATGAGTCCACAACGATGCACCTCCTCTATAGATGTAACATGCTGAGCTACGGCCTCACGGGCAGAATCTTCTAAGGACAGTAATACATGTGCCTCTAATTGATCCCACTGAGCCAAATTAGTAGGTATCTCTAAGTATTCAAACAGAGCAGTCCGTCCGTGATACGATGTACCATCAAATATTCTAACTAGACGCTGTGCAATAGCCCCCATCAAGGTGGCGCGTATTAAATACGGTTCTACCCCCATATCCATGAGCCGCGTTACGACGCCTATAGCTGTATTGGTATGAATGGTGGATAATACGCGATGTCCGGTTAATGCTGATTTAACAGCCAGCTCCGCCGTCTCCTTATCACGAATCTCACCAATCATAATCGTATCTGGATCTTGCCGCAGCACAGACCTTAACCCTTTTGCAAAGGTAAAGCCGATTTTTTCGTTAATACCAATTTGAATGGCTCCTTTAATTTCTGCCTCTACAGGATCCTCAAGGCAAATAAGCTTTGTTTCTTCTAAATTCAACATGCGGAGCATCGCATATAAGGTAGCAGTCTTGCCGCTTCCCGTAGGTCCACAGATAAGTAACAATCCATAAGGACGTTTTAATAGCTGTTCAATATGATCAAAAATATCTGCACGCATACCTAACGCTTTTAGATCTTTATGACTTCCTTCATTACCCATGAGCCGACAGACTAATGTCTCACCATATAGACTAGGCAATGTGGATACGCGCATTGTTACCGATGTATCCTTATGACTCCATGCCCAACGACCATCTTGAGGCAATCTCTTTTCACTAATATCTAACGTACTACATACCTTGATACGGTTAATAATAAGTTCTGCCTCTTCATTTGATACAGTCATATGCGTTTGTAACAATCCATCTTGTCGTAATCTAATTTGTACACCACTTTTAGTTGGATCAAAGTGAATATCGCTGACATGATGCTCTAATGCATACAGAATAATATCGTCTAATGTTACATCTACATACATGGTCACCTCCTATACCTTGCGGTATGTTTTTACCTCACACTAGCGTATGGCGTTATATGGTTCGACATCACATCTTTAATTCCTCTTTTATTTTTGAAAATCCACGAAGCGAAAACTTTTTTATTTTAGGCATACAAAAAAGGCGCCCCGAAGGGCGCCCTTATTGGATTATTAGATATAACGTAACTTATTTTAAGTTATAGAAAACGTCATTACCTTTATATTGAGCTGTTTCGTATAACATTTCTTCAATGCGAAGCAATTGGTTATATTTTGCTACACGTTCAGAACGAGCAGGTGCACCTGTCTTAATTTGACCAGCATTTACAGCTACCGCAATATCAGCGATAAATGTATCTTCTGTTTCACCAGAGCGGTGAGATACTACACATGTATAGCCAGCGCGTTTAGCAAGCTCCATAGCATCGAATGCTTCTGTTAAAGTACCGATTTGGTTAACTTTTACAAGAATGGAGTTACCTACACCAAGCTCAATACCGCGAGCCAAACGTTTTGTGTTAGTTACGAATAAATCATCACCAACAAGTTGTACGCGATCGCCAAGGCGTTCTGTCAACAATTTCCAACCATCCCAATCTTCTTCAGCAAGACCATCTTCGATGGATACGATTGGGTATTTACCTACTAAGTATTCATAGAACTCTACCATTTCAGCAGCTGTTTTAACTTTGCCTTCACCAGCTAAATTGTATTTACCATCTTCATAGAATTCGGAAGATGCAGAGTCAAGAGCTAATTTGAAGTCTTTACCAGGTTCATAACCAGCCGCTTTAATAGCTTCACAAATGACTTCTAATGCTTCTTCGTTAGATGCTAAGTTTGGTGCAAAGCCACCTTCATCACCTACGGCAGTGCTAAGGCCTTTATCATGAAGTACAGATTTCAATGTATGATATACTTCTGCACAGCTACGAAGAGCTTCTGCGAAGGAAGTTGCGCCGACAGGCATGATCATAAATTCTTGAATGTCTACGTTATTATCTGCATGTGCGCCGCCGTTCAAGATGTTCATCATAGGAACTGGTAATTCTTTTGCGTTGAAACCGCCAAGGTATGCAAATAATGGCAAATCTAAAGATTCAGCTGCCGCACGAGCTACAGCCATGGAAACACCAAGAATTGCATTAGCACCAAGGTTAGATTTATTGTCTGTCCCATCTAATTTCAACATCAAGTTATCGATTGCTACTTGTTCAGTCGCATCATAACCAATAATGGCAGGACCGATTTTAGCATTTACATTGTCGATAGCTGTTAATACACCTTTACCAGAGTAACGGGATTTATCACCATCACGTAATTCTACAGCTTCAAACTTACCTGTAGAAGCACCGGATGGAACCGCTGCTGTTGCAATAGTACCATCTTCTAAACATACTTCAACTTCAACAGTTGGGTTACCGCGGGAATCTAAAATTTCTCTTGCAATGACTTGTTCAATTACTGCCATTTCTTCACCTCATAAAATCTAACAGAATGACTATCATGTGACAGCCATTATATATTGAGCTAAACCATATAGGCTTATCACTCTAATTAACTATAAATATAGTGAAAGCTAAAATCTCTACATTATGCTTTTTTTACCAAACTATGACCAGTCATGGATTTTGGTTGATCTATGCCAGCCAAGTCTAATAATGTGGGAGCAATATCACATAATTTACCAGATTCTAATGTAGCCGATTTTAGAGTATCACTCATTAAAATTAACGGTACCAAGTTTGTTGTATGTGCCGTATGCACCTTACCTGTTTCATGGTTAACCATAAGCTCTGCATTACCATGGTCTGCAGTAATTAACAAGTGACCATTCTTACTGCGTATAGCATCTACGATGCGACCTAAACAAGTATCTACTGCTTGAACTGCTTTAACAGCCGCTTCAAAGCTACCTGTATGACCGACCATATCTGGGTTTGCAAAGTTCAAGATAATCATGTCATATGTTTCATCTTGAATCGCTTGTACAACCTTATCAGTCACTTCATAAGCGCTCATCTCAGGTTGTAAATCATAGGTTGCCACTTGAGGTGATTTTACAAGGATGCGCTCCTCGCCTTCAAATGGTTCCTCTTTACCGCCGTTGAAGAAATACGTCACATGTGCATATTTCTCTGTTTCAGCAAT
>USAV01000030.1 GCA_900552715.1 uncultured Veillonella sp. | reverse complement strand
TTTTTTCAAGCAGAAGACGGCATACGAGATCCTCTCTGGTCTCGTGGGCTCGGAGATGTGTATAAGAGACAGGTAGTGGAGTAAATTGTTATTAGGGAGGATTCATAATGTTGGACTGTAAAGAAGCATATGAATTAATTTGTAAAGCTATTGATCGAGAAGTTAAATTTAATGAGTTGGAAACTATTTTTAGTCAAAATAAAACTGATAAAAAGAACAATAATGAAAAAACTAAAAAGGTAAAGCAAGAAGATAACTATATTGAAGTAAAAAGATTTGCAGCAAACTTTTATAAGGCGCCTATTGTAAATTACAAAGGCTATGTAAAAGGCGCGATTCAAGAGGATAAGAATCGTTATAGTGAAGTTATTTCTAGTACTCTTTTATCAAAAAATCTTTTACAATCTTGGAAAGAATTAGCTCCGGTACGACCAAATCACTTTGATACAGCTCATACTCCTTCTGAAAAAGTAGAGATGGAAAAGTTACAAGGAACAAATAGAAAAGAGGAAATTTTAGCGAAGTTATTGTTTTATCAACGTGAAGTTGCTGGATTAGGGTATATTTTTGATTACCAAACACCATTAAAAGAGACACAAGATGATTCTTATGGGAAAATAGATTTATTAGGTTATAACACTGATGATAAATGTTATTCTGTTATTGAATTGAAATATCGTCCGTCTGGTAGTGATGAAACTTTATTACGCTGTATTTTAGAAGCTTATACATATTATAAATTGCTGGATTTAAATCAGATTAAGTCTGATGTTGGTCACGGTGGGATAAAGAACCTAAAGGAATTACCTAAATATAAGCATACTGATAAAGCAGAATTAGTAATTTTATTTGATGAAAAATCTTGTAAAGCCGATGATGGTGGAGCAGAGACTAATTTGATGCTTCGTATTGTTCCAAAAAAAGTAAATGAAGCTAATTATCCATCTAATACTGTTGAGTCTCAGCAGCATAAAGAGTGTAAAGAACTGATTGATTCTAGTAAACGTAAGGCGTTACGAACTTTATGTGAAGAAATCTTGGCACAAGAGCCTAATTTAAAACAAATTCGATTTGTTGTATTACGTGCTGATACAGATAGTAAAGTTTCTTATCCAACTAATATAAAAGGTTGGTCTAGAAAATTAGATCGATTATATCGAGCAGAGACATTACTAACTATTCCTAGTAAAAGGTAAGTATGAATATAATTATCCATCGTGGTACTCATCAAATTGGTGGTAGTGCTATAGAAATTAGTACAGAATCTACTCGTATTATATTAGATTTTGGTAACGAATTAACGTTAGATGAAATGTACACACCTAATAAACTAGATATTGATGGGGTTACGAAAGGGATACCTAACTGTGATGGTATTGTGATTTCTCATTATCATATGGATCACTTAGGCCAACTAACTTCTGCACTATCAGAAATTCCTATATATATGGGTGAATTAAGTAAGGAAATCGCGCTAATAGGTGCTGAACATCAAGATAGAGACTTATATTTGCGCTTATTAGGTGCTAATACATTTCGGGGCGGAGAAGCCTTTTCTATTGGTGATATACATATCAGACCTTTAGTTATTGATCATAGTGCTGCGGATAGTTATATGTTTGTCATTGAAGCAGAAGGTAAACGTGTCTTATATACAGGTGATTTCCGGATGCATGGGTTACGCCATCATGTATTAGAGAAGTTAGTTAAGACTTATATAGGTGAAATTGATGTATTGATTACAGAGGGTACATCATTATCTAGAGCAACAGAGGATTGTATATCTGAATTAGCAGTATTAGATGATATTTCTTCATATATTCAAGATGGGAAATATGTTTTTGTTATGTGTTCCTCTACAAATATTGACCGTATTATGGGAATATGGCAGAATATGCCGTCTGATAAAGTCTTAATTTGTGATGCTTATCAGAAAAGAATATTAGATACTGTCATAAATAATGTATATTATGAAAGCTCTTTGTATCGTAGACATGATAGACCACTAGTTCTTAATAAAGGACCGTATCCTAAATATTATATGGATCATGGGTTTGTTTCCTTAGTAAGAGGAACAGAAAATTTTATTTCTCAAATTAAAGCGCTCCCTAAAGATGATGTGCGTATCATATATTCCATGTGGACCGGATATATTGAAGAAAACCTAGCATTGAAAGCTTTGTTAGAAACCTACCCAACCTATATATGTCATGCCAGTGGTCATGTGTCTAAGGATGATTTGATTAAGTTTATAGAACTAGTTAATCCGGATGCTATTATTCCGGTTCATACTGATAATCCCGAGAGATTAGAGGAATTAGCACCCCATAGAAATGTGTATGTTGTTAATGACAATGAGCCATTTATCATATAATTTCTTTAAGAAGTTCTGTTTGTGTTGTATAATAAATAAAAAGGCGAGCCATCAACGTATGGTAGCGTTAGGCTCATCTTATAAACAGTTTTAAGAGGATTGCCTAGCGTGCGAGTATTTTGTATACTCTATTGCGTTAGGCTTTTATCTTTACTTAAATAATCAAAAATCTGCGTAGTATTTTACTACGCTTTTTTGTTGAAATTATATTAGAAGTTTATATATCCTTATGTATATTTTTGATATAATGTATATATATTTAATATAGTTCGGTTTATATGAAAGCTCATATAGTTGAATATGGAAGTGGTGACTGTATGCTGACGATTAGCAATAAAGGATGGCTTTTTACTTCTATATTAAGTGCATTAATGGCGTTTACGTCATTGTCGACGGATATTTATTTACCTGCCATGCCTGAGATGGGGCGAGATCTTAATGGTGATGCGGAGTTAACGTTGACTGGTTTCTTAATAGGTTTTGCGCTAGCTCAACTTTTCTGGGGCGCCGTTAGCGATAAAATTGGACGTAAGAAGCCACTGATTATGGGGGTAGTTTTATTTATCATTGGTTCTGTGGGGTGTGCATTGAGTTCATCCATGATGGAGTTGCTGGCTTGGCGCGTGTTCCAAGCATTTGGTGCTTGCGTAGGACCTATGTTATCACGGGCTATGATTCGCGACTTATATGGGCGAACTGAAGCTGCTAAAATGTTATCTACCTTAGCTATTGTTATGGCCATAGCGCCTATTGCAGGGCCGATGCTAGCAGGGCATCTACTCGTGTGGTATACTTGGCATTCAATCTTTTGGTTATTAGTTGCTATCGGTATTCTGATGCTCGTTGCCGTATTAGTACTTCCAGAAACACATCCGTTAGAGAAGCGTAGTAAAAAGTCGATAGGTCATACCTATAATAATTATTGGATTTTATTACGTAACAAAGGTTTTATGAAATATACGCTATGTGTTAGCTCTTTTTATATTGCTATCTATGCGTTTTTAACAGGTTCGCCTTATGTATATATTGATGTCTATGAGGTACCAAAAGAGTACTTTGGTTATCTCTTTTCTGTTAATATTATTGGCGTCATGTTATTAAGCGCCATCAATCGACGCATTGTAAGTGCTATACGTCTCGATAGATTATTGAGATTTGCCACCTTATTTGCTGCTATTTGTGTATCTGTTGTAATGGGGTTGATAATCATAGGCTATCATTCCCTGTGGTTAATCGTTATTGGCTGTTTCTTATTCTTCTCTATGAACGGCATTATTGCGGCTGTAACAAATGCCTTAGCATTAGATAGAGCAGGTAGAATGGCAGGTTCTGGGGCAGCACTCCTAGGTGCCATGCAATATGGTAGTGGCATCGTATCATCGTTGATCCTTACATTTTTACCAAATGATACGGCAGATCCTATGATGGGGGTAATCACAATATTTGTAATTATTTGTGCTATTATCGCTTTTCCTGAGGATGAAAAATATAATCGTATATAATATTAGTGAAAGCAAGGGTTTAAAATTGAACTCTTGCTTTCATTCTTTTTTTAGGTTATAATAGTAAGGCTTATTGATGGTAAGCACTTCCTACCCCTATGTGTCGATAGGGGCATTAGTCCGAAAGAGGAGGTGATTTTGTATGAACAAATACGAAGTCATGTTTATTGTGAAACCAGCTGAAGAGGAAGCAACTAACGCTGTTATTGAAAAAGTAGAAGCTTTAATTGCTCGTGTAGGCGGCACAGTAGAAAAGGTAGATCGTTGGGGCAAGCGTCGTCTTGCTTACGCTGTGAAGAAATTCACTGACGGTTTCTATGTATTGATTAACTTTGAAGCAGCACCTGCTGAAATCAAAGAAATCGATCGTGTATTGAAAATCAACGATGAAGTCCTAAGACATCTAATTGTAAAACACGAAGCATAATTAAAGCCTGGAGGAAAACATGAACTCTGTACAAATTCTAGGTAATTTAGCTCGTGATCCTGAAGTACGTTACACTAAAACAGGTCGTGCGGTAGCAACTTTTACAGTAGCTGCAACAAACACCTATGTTGACTCTGCAACAAATGAAACGAAAGAACAAACTGCTTTCATCAACTGCGTTGCTTGGGGTAAACTTGGTGAAGCGGCAGGCAATCTTCGTAAAGGCAGTCGTTGCTTTGTAGAAGGTCGTTTGCAAACTCGTTCTTACGAGACTCAGGACGGTCAAAAACGGTACGTTACTGAAGTAGTAGCGAACTTTGTGGGCCAATCCCTTGATATGAATACTAATTCTTTCGAAGGTGGGTCCAATTTTGATAGTTTCAGTACAGGCGGCGATGACGAAAACATCCCGTTCTAGTGTCAGGGACTCCTACTAATTCGAAAAGGAGGATTCGCAATGAGAAGAGATAGAGGCAGAAAGCCAAGAAGAAAAGTATGCGTTTTCTGTGCAGACCATATCGATCAAATCGACTATAAAGATGTTGCTAAACTTCGTCGTTTCACGACTGAACGCGGCAAAATCTTACCTCGTCGTATTTCCGGTACTTGCGCAAAACATCAACGCAAATTGACTACATCTATCAAACGTGCACGTGCAATCGCTTTATTGCCATTCACTGCTGAATAATTGATGAATCAAGGCGGTACAACCATTTGGTTGTACCGCCTTTTTGCGTTCTTTTGGCAATATTGCCTTATAGTGCATTTAAATCTTAAAGAGCAATGAGTTCTATAAAGAGTCTAAATATAGTCTATAGAGCTGATTGTTCTTGCTGGCTATGCACTAAACGCATAGTGGGATTTTAGCTTCATTAAATCTAAAAAAATAGAATATTCATCGTATGCAATAAATATTCAATAAAATAGATATGGAGAGAATATCTTAAAGTTTTATAATAATACCTTTAAAAACAGTATTTACATGACTAATCTATATAAATAAATTAATTAAACTTATGCATATCATCGTTAAAACTTATGATTTTTATACTATAATGTGAGTATATGATTAGTACTGTAAAGTTCAGTGAAAGGTGGTAAGTACATGGGATTTTTGAAAAAGGATATATCCCGTCGCCAGTTTATTGGTGGTGCTTTAGCTTTAGCAGCCGCATCAGCGGTGCCGTCGTTTATACGAGGCGCTTACAAGCCAACACAGTCTGACTCATTACAAGTGTGGACTTGTGGCGGTTTGTCGGAAGCGTTCCTTGATTTAAACCAAGTTTATACGATGCACACGGGGCACAATATTCAGTATACTGGTGCCTTTGCGGGGGCTATTGGTAAATCCTTGTTGGCTGAGAAGAGTCGCACAGAAGTCTTTGGGGCTCGCGGTTTAGATCTAGCGAAAAATATGCGCAAAAAAGGCGTAAGTATGGCTTTTGAACCATTATGTTTTACGGATTACGTTATTGTTACACCTAAGGGGAATCCTGCAGGGATTCGGGATTTGAAGGATATGGCCGAGCCTGGTGTACGCGTTATGTTGCCCTTAGGCGCATCTCCACCAGGTAGTGCGTCTGTAAAAGGAATCATGAAATTATCTGGTTTGACCGATGGTATCATGAAAAACTTAATGGCTGAAAATGCTTGTGTAATTTCCATGATGTGTGACCTCGTAGAAGGTAAAGCCGATGTATCCATCATTGAAAAACGCCTTACCACACATGATCGGTTCAAGGATCGTATAGAGTATTTCTCCATACCTGCACAATTTGTGCCACCTGCACCGCTTACTTTCACTATTAACACGATGAAATATGTACAAGATCGTGCGTTGGCTGCCGATTATATTGAATTTACACGATCCCAAGAAGGACAACAAATCTTAGAAAATCACGGGTTCACATCCGTCCATAGTGCGAGAGGTCTCGATTTGATAGAAAGGTTTGGTGTAAAAGATGTGTAGTCATTGTCCGTCATCTGCAACCTGCGGAACTCAAGGTAATTCTGGTGTATCCGGAAAGCAAGCCCCTAAGAATTTAACGCTTTGGCGTCGAATCGTACAGTTTATCTTCCTATTTATTATGGGGAAATGGGTATACTATGGCATATTCCGATGCCCTTATATTGTTCCATTCGTAAACTGTGAAAGCTGTTCCATAATTACCTGCTGGGGCCGCATCACGACGTACTTTTATGCGTGGTGGATTATCTTGCCGATTATGGTCGTCTTCTTTGGACGTGCTTTCTGTAGCTGGTTCTGTCCAAGTGGGTGGGTTAACCAAATGCTGGGAAAAATATCTATGGGACCACTAAGAAATCGTAAAAACTATATGCGTTTCCTTCAACTCGGCATGGTAGCAACTATAATTTTAGGTCTCGTAGTTTATTTTAAATTTGGTAATCCTCGTATTATGATCCCCATTCGGACCAGTGATGAATATTTTAATGCCGTCATTTTATCTATGCAGTTTTCCGAATGGTATTGGGCGGCTCGTACTATAACGGTCGTTTCTATTATTGCTGGTTCCCTTATTATCGCTAATGCTTGGTGTCGCTTTGTATGTCCTTTTGGAGGCGTAATGGAGTTGCTTCGCAAAATTTCTATTTTTAGAATTTTTAAAACAAATGATTGCGATAACTGTGATGCGTGCTTACGCGTGTGTGAAATGGGAACACGACCAAATGAAATGAATTGTACCAACTGTGGCGATTGCTTACATGTTTGCCATAAAGATGCTATTAGATTTGGTCGGAAAGGTTAATTATGAAAGAAATTAAAGGACAAAGTTTCCTACAAAATCATCCTTGTTATAACAAGGCCGCTTCTGCTAATTGGGGTCGTTTACATTTACCAGTAGCGCCAAATTGTAATATTCAATGTAACTATTGTAATCGTAAGTACGACTGTGCCAATGAAAATAGACCGGGCGTGACGCAGCATGTCTATACGCCACAAGAGGCAGCTGCCTTTGTGCGCAAGGTGTTTGATGCTCGTCAGGATATCTCTGTAGTAGGTATTGCAGGGCCTGGAGATCCTATGTGTGATGCAGACAAGACGCTAGAAACCTTCCGCCTCGTAAAAAAAGATTTCCCCCATGTCATGCTTTGTTTATCTAGTAATGGCTTAGCAGTGCCTGATTATGTTAATGAAATTGCTGACTTAGGAATTACTCATGTAACGATTACGGCGAATGCTATTGATCCTGAGATTGCAAAACAAGTATATTCCATGGTTCGCTATGAGGGTAATATCTACAAGGGAATCGATGGGGCCCGTATTTTATTAGAACGTCAGGCTGAAAGTATCCGGAAGTTAAAGGAAAAGAACATCATTGTTAAGATTAACACCGTAGTAGTGCCTGATGTAAATATGGACCATGTACCAGCTATCGCTAAACAAGCGGAAGCATGGGGTGTCGATTTGATGAACTGTATTGCTATGATTCCTGTTCATGATACAGCCTTTGAAAATCACCGAGGCCCGACTTCAGAAGAAATCGATAACATGCGTCAATTTATTGGTCACTATGTGCCGCAAATGACACACTGCAAACGCTGTAGAGCTGATGCTATCGGTCGTTTATGCGAAGCGTAGAAGCATAAAAGGCTATATACTCAAGGTATATAGCCTTAATGGTTATGTATTATTTAGTACTTTTAACGATTCTATGTAGAGCAGATAATGCGGATTCCACATCGTTATGTGTGTTGGCATAGCCAAAGGAGAAGCGTACTGTTCCTTCTGGATAGGTTCTTAGTGTTTGGTGTGCTCGTGGGGCACAGTGGAGACCAACACGTGTCATGATGTGATAATTAGATTCTAGTTCATAAGCGATACTCGCCGAGTCCATACCATCAATTGTGATGGATACGACGGCAGTTCTATCTTGGATATTCTGCTTACCAACGATGTTAATACCATCTATTGATTGCAAGCCTTCGAGGAAGGCTTGTGTTAACGCTAGCTCGTGGTTGTGAATGTTCTCCATTCCTTGTGACTCAATATAGGAGAGGCCTTCATTGAGCCCGATGATTCCAGGTAGATTTAACGTACCTGCTTCAAAGGCGTCGGGCATATGGGTAGGCATCGTTTCTAAATGTGAGAAGCTACCTGTACCACCAGCGATAAGAGGGGTTAAGGTCTGAGCTATTTCTTTGGTTAAAATAATGCCACCAATACCTTGAGGTCCCAATAAGCCTTTATGACCCGTAAAGCAAAGTGCATCAATATGACAAGCTTTCACATCAATAGGAATAACACCTGCCGTTTGGGCTGCATCTACAATAAATTGTAGATTATGAGCCTTGCAGATTGAGCCAATTGATTCGATCGGTTGAATGGTTCCACATACATTGGATGCGTGGTTGATAATTAGGGCTACTGTGTTAGGACGAATTAATGGCTCGATAGAGTCCATTTGGATGAATCCTGTGGAGTCGCATGGAATAGTATCAAAGGTAATGCCTTTATCTAGTAGTTGCGTGAGTGGTCTCATAACTGCGTTGTGCTCCATTGAGCTAACGAGCACATGATCCCCTGCTTTTAATAGGCCCTTGATGACCATATTTAAGCTCATCGTCACATTCTGTGTAAAGATAACATGTGATGGATCATGGCCGTTGAATAAGGTATTTAGTCGTTGTCTTGTTGTATAGATAATATCCTCTACATCGTAGGCGAGGGAATAGGAACCACGGTTGATGTTTATACCCCGGTTCGTTATATAGTCGGACATAGCGGTGGCGACTGTTGGTGCTTTTGGAAATGAAGTGCTTGCATTGTCTAAATAGATATAGTCCATAGATAATCTCCATAAATAACAATGTATATTTATGGCTATTATATCATGAGTAGCATGTTACTTAGAATCGGAGCATGTACTCATAGAGTTTTTGTGTTTGTAGTTTGAAAGGAGTTTACTATGAGTGGGTCTCATGAAAAACGGAATTTAATTATTGCAGGCCTTATTATTGGTGCTATCGCGGGCTTCCTCGTATTAGCTGGAAATCCAGGTAATATGGGATTCTGTATTGCGTGCTTTGTTCGCGATACTGTCGGTGGTCTAGGTCTACATCGTGCTGCGCCGGTACAGTACATTCGTCCAGAAATTATCGGTCTCATTTTAGGGGCTTATGTATTGTCCATGATTCGTGGCGAACACCAAAGTAAAGGTGGTTCATCTCCAATTATTCGATTTATTCTTGGCTTCTTTGTTATGATTGGTGCTTTGATGTTCCTTGGCTGTCCAATTCGAATGATTTTGCGACTTGGCGGCGGTGATTTAAATGCCTTATTCGGTATTGCCGGCTTTGCAGGTGGTATTGGATTCGGTACAATTTTCTTGAAAAAAGGCTATTCTTTACAACGAACTTATGCATTGAGTAAGTTAGAGTCCGCTATGATGCCGGCTATTCAGGTTGGGTTATTAGTACTAGTAGTAGCGGCTCCCGCATTTATCTTCTTTAGCCAAAAAGGTCCTGGCGCAATGCATGCTCCATGGCTCATTTCTTTGGCGGCAGGTCTTGTAGTAGGTGGCTTATCTCAAGTTAGCCGACTTTGTACGGTTGGGGGCTTTAGAGATTTATTCTTGTTCAAAAAATCCATCCTTATCTTTGGTTATTTAGCTGTTCTCATTGGTGTATTCGTTGTAAATATTAGCTTTGGTAATTTCCATCTTGGCTTTGAAAACCAACCGATTGCACATACAGATGGCTTGTGGAATTTCCTAGGCATGGCGCTTGCAGGCTTCTGTAGCGTATTGCTTGGCGGTTGTCCGTTGCGTCAATTAATTATGACTGGTGAAGGTAATTCTGATTCTGCTGTTACCGTATTTGGCCTCGGGGCTGGTGCAGCATTTGCTCATAATTTTGGCTTAGCCGCTTCTGGTGCAGGCCCTACATTAAATGGTGAAATTGCTGTAGTTGTTGGTTTTGTAGTGGCACTTATTATTGCTGTAGTTAATACAAAACGTGCCAATGCTTGAGTTAGAAATGAGTGACTATGAAATATATTGCTACGTTTTACTCTCACTTTGGAGCCATTCGTTTTAAACGAGAGGCTCCTGAAGGGGTAACAAATATAGAACTTCGACCGGTGCCCCGCGATTTGAGTTCCTCTTGTGGAACGAGTGCATCCTTTGATGCTGGTGAAAGCTTTACTTTTGCAGAGGATCCAACGGATGAAATTGAACAAATCGTAGCTGTAACAGAGGGCGGTTATAAAACTATATATGAAAGCCCCAATAAATAAGGCCTAAAGCCTATTTAGAGCTGTTAATGTAGACAGTTCTCCAATTATTATGTCATGTAAAAGAGGAGCTATCCGTTGAGATAGCTCCTTTTGGTTTATATAGCTCTATATTTTTTAGGTGGTTCACCATTTTCGGCGGCTTCTTTATCAGCGCGCCATTTGCGTTCAAAGTATTTATGATACTCTACAGGAACGTCATCAGGTGTTAAGCTTTCATAAAAACTAGTAGTTCCATTAGCCTTAGCTTGTTCGTAAAACCATGTTTTAAATTCTAGCATGGACAAGCGTGCTTGTAGGTGTTCGATTTCTACTAATACGCGATCTCGTTGATTTCTAATAATAGATAATCTTTCATTAATGCGACTATCACCTTCGACGCAGTAGTCGATAAAATGTTTTATTTCTTTAATAGGCATACCTGTATGTTTCATGCATTCAATCAATTCTAACCAATCCATATCCTCGTCATGGAATACACGGATGCCACCAACAGAACGTTCTACGAAGGGCAATAAGCCTTCTTTATCATAATAACGCAATGTAGAAGGTGCCACATTTAGTTTTTTTGCGATTTCGCCAACAGTATATGTCATAGGACCTCCTTTTGGGTTCATATTAAATTTGTAAATGGATTTAGTTTCAGGAGTAATGTATTAAGCATATAATATACATATATTTTTAAAGATTAGACTTAAGTTTTACGTTCTCGCTTGACTTAAACCTAACTTTAAGTTCTATACTCGTTACATATTGGATATACAGTATAGCACGGTTAGTAGTACAATACAAATTAGATTATAGGCACTATAAATATTGTGTAATCTGATGTTACTAATTAATATAGTTATATTCCTTATAGGCAGTACAGAAAGTCTCTTGGTTTTAATAAAGCACTAATGGTGACTGAAAAGAAAGGAAACTTATGAATTTAATTGATATAAAATCTCCAGCCGATTTAAAAGGCTTATCCCTTGCTGAATTAACAGATCTAACGGCACAAGCTCGTCAAGCCCTCATGACAAAGGTATCTGAACACGGCGGTCATGTTGGCCCTCCTATGGGTGCAGCGGAAATGATTATGGCCTTGCACTATGTATTTAACTCACCTGTAGATAAGATTGTCTATGACGTATCTCATCAGTCTTATGTACATAAAATGGTCACAGGTCGTGCCTTAGCATTTTTAGACCATGATCATTATGATGATGTAACAGGTTATACAGATCCTACTGAAAGTGAGCACGATTTCTTCAACATTGGTCATACCTCCACATCTATCTCTTTAGCATCTGGTTTAGCAACGGCTCGTAATTTAAAAGGGGACTCTGAAAATATTATCGCTATTATTGGTGATGGTTCCTTATCTGGTGGGGAAGCCTTTGAAGGTCTCGATTATGCAGCTACGTTAGATAGTAATATGATTATCATCGTTAACGATAATGACCAATCCATTGCAGAAAATCATGGTGGTTTATACCGTGGTCTTCGAGAATTACGTGAAACTAATGGTGAAAGTTCCACCAATATTTTCACAGCTCTTGGTTTAGACTATCGTTTTGTTGCAAACGGTAATGATTTAGAAACATTAATTGATGTGTTTAAGGATGTAAAAGATATTGATCACCCAATTGTGTTACATATTGTTACTCAAAAAGGTAAGGGCTATACCATTGCAGAGCAAAATAAAGAAAAGTTCCACTGGACAATGCCATTTGACTTAGAAACAGGTAAGCTAAAAGCGAAAGATAATGGTCCAACGTATGTTGGTACGATTGCGAACTACTTGATGGAGCAAATCAAAGTAGATCCAACAGTGGTAGCTATTATTGCAGGTACACCAGGTGGCCTCGGATTTAATTCTGAAAGGCGCAAAGCGGCAGGCAAACAATATATTGACGTAGGTATTGCAGAAGAGCATGCTATTGCCATGAGCTCTGGTATTGCTAAAAATGGTGGTAAACCCGTATTTAATGTGTATAGTACATTCTTACAACGTACCTATGACCAATTAGTACAAGATCTTTGCGTCAATAATAATAGTGCCGTTATTATGAATCACCAGGCCTCTGTATATGGCATGAACGATGTCACGCATTTGGGGTTCTTTGATATACCTATGCTTACAAGCATTCCTAATTTGGTATACTTAGCACCTATCAATAATGAAGAGTTGTTGGCTATGACTGAGTATGCCGTGCATCAACATGAGCATCCGGTAGCAATTCGTGTTCCTGTAGGTAAGTTTATATCTACTGGTGTGGCTGATACGACGGATTATAGCGTGTTAAATAAATTCGAAGTGACACGTGAAGGTAAAGATATTGTATTGCTCGGTTTGGGTAATTTCTACCACTTAGCTAATGAAGTAGCAGATGAATTATTGAAAGAGGGCATCAGTGCAACTGTTGTAAACCCTAAATTTGCTTCGGGTATAGATGAAGAATTACTTGAATCTTTGAAGGCAAATCATTCTGTTGTATTTACTTTAGAAGATGGTGTAGTTGAAGGCGGTTGGGGCCAACGTGTAGCTAGTTTCTATGGGCCATCTAATATGCGCGTTAAAAACTATGGTATTGCTAAAGAGTTCCACGATCGTTATGATGCAACTGAACTGTTAAGAGAAAATGGCGTTTCTTTAGAACAAATTGTGGCTGATGCCAAACAAATTTTATCCGTTTAGTTTGATAAAATATTAAATAAATAATTCTCTCTATAAATGCAGTAGGAATCTAGTGAATTTCCGATTTCTACTGCATTATTTTAATGTTATATTTTATAAAAATATAAAAAATGTTAAAAGATTATAGATTTTTTTCGAATAGGACTATAAAAATTAGATGAAGTATTATATAATATTATCTACAGTATGTATTACAGTAGAACAAGTTTGTTGTTAATGTACAAAAATATCACAGTATTATATAAGTAAGTATTAATGAAAAGGGAGATTCTAAGACGTTGAAAAAAGTATTAACCTTAACATTAGCCGTGGCCATCGTCGCCGGTGGCTATATGTCTGAGGCTAATGGGGCGGGAGAACAGCCTTCTAAGCAGGCACCGTCTATATCTGAGATAAATATATATACGCCTAAAGAACTCAATGCACGTCAAAAAGACTTAGTTGATATCGGTCGCTATACAGCGTCCGGTGATCAAGGTGCGTTGAAAAGTACAATCGCTTCTGCTATTGAGCGAGGTACGTTGACACCGCAAGAGGTGAGTATTGCGATTCGTCAACTTTACTCTGCTGCTGGTTTGAAGCAAATGAATGCAGCTTTAGCTACATTCGATCAATTGCGTGAAGAGCGCCCTGAGTTTGGTGCTGATTACGAAAAAATGGTTCCTAAGCAAACAGGACTTAGTGCTTTATTGGGGAATGGCACTAATGGGGCTGCTTTAACAAAGCAGAAGCCTGAGGACGCTAAGGAAGGGGTTCAATATAATACGTTCCGTATGAAGAAGCCGAAACCACAAAATCGCAATCGTTCTCGCCTAGGTAAATTAGACCGTGAATTGGTCGCTGCCGCAGCTTTAGGTACGCGCGTAGGTAAAAATAATCTATTCGCTGCATCTGAAAAGAGTTTATCTGAGCTTGGCCTCAGCAAATATCAAATTGAAAATCTTGAAACTTTGATTTTCTAATATCATCTAGACCTACTTCTTCGGAGGTAGGTCTTTTTATGTTTTAAATCATATGTAGAAAAGGGAAATATAATTGACGTTTAACGCCCCCTTTTCTATAATTAATAAGATAGGTATATGACCTGTAATAATAGATATAATTAATAATTAATATAGATGTAAGGAGAAAGTATGCGCCTTCGTAGAAAACCGTGGATTGATGAAGCTATCCACGAATATGACTCTCATATTATTTTATCTGGTCAAGATCAGTATAAGGGTAAATGGCGTGAGTTGTTTGTACATCCTGAACGACCATTATATATGGAGCTTGGTACAGGTAAGGGACGCTTTATTGCGGGTATGTCCGAAGCGTATCCAGATGCTAACTTCGTAGGATTTGAAGTGCAAATTGGGGTAATTTATTACGCAGCACAAAAAATCTTTGAAGCAGAACGAGATAATGCTAAGGTATCTCTCTTTGATATCGCTGGTATTGAAGAGATTGTTGCGCCAGGTGAAGTAGATCGCTTCTATATCAACTTCTGTGATCCATGGCCTAAGGCAAAGCATGCTAAGCGTCGCCTCACATATCATACATTCCTCGATCGTTATGCTCGTCTTTTAAAAGACGGTGGTGAGGTTCACTTTAAAACTGATAATGAAGGCTTATTTATGTTCTCTCTTGAAGAATTCAAAGAATGCGGATGGGAACTTAAAAATGTAACCTATGATTTACATAGTACAGACCTTCCAAATGTAAAAACTGAGTATGAAGAAAAGTTTAGTGCTAAAGGGCAACCTATTTTTCGCTTAGAAGCAATTAAGCCAAAAGTACAAAAGGAGGCTTAACATGGAAACACCGAATAAGGGGGATAGTCGGTGGGGCTCACTCTTTAAAAATGATTTACAAGGTATGCTCTTACCTATATTGCTCATCACGATTATAGGTAGTGTGAATATCTTCAGTGCCACCTATATTAGCTCTATTTACGAAAATACAGGGCTTTTAGGGTACTTTTCAAAACATATAGGTTTCCTATTTCTTTCAATGGCAATAGGTGTTATTTTATATCGGTATGATTATAGACAACTACAAAAGCCACATATGTTGCAACGCATAATGATTGCAACCCTAATAGGCATGGTGTTAGTCCTCGTAGCAGGCTCTGTCATTAATGGTGCGCGTCGGTGGATTGTTATCGGCCCCGTATCGATACAGCCGTCGGAATTTGCCAAATTAGCTGCCATAATATGGACATCTGCTAAATTGAGTACCATGAGAAAATGGGGTAAATCAAGATATAATAATCCACTCACAAACTTACAAGGTTATGTGAGCGAGCGCGTAGGTTATATGTTGCCAATGTTAGTTTGGCCTATCATCTTTGCGGTGTTAACGATCTTGCAACCAGATATGGGGACAACTGTGCTAATCTTTGGGTTCTCCTTCATATTAATTTATTTAGCAGGTTTTGATGGGCGATTCTTTGGAGGTGCCTTTGCTGTAGCTGGCGTGATAGGCTTTATTGCAGCTCGTATGTCACCGTATCGTTGGGAACGGATTCAGTCTTGGTTCGACCCTTGGCCTCATGCTCAAGATATGGGCTATCAAACTGTGCAAGGCCTTTTGGCCGTAGGTTCTGGCGGTATTCTTGGGGAAGGCTTTATGCAAGGTACATCTAAGTACTTTTACTTGCCAGAAGCACATACAGACTTTGCATTCGCCGTGTGGGCTCAAGAAATGGGCTTTATCGGTGCAGTCTTTGTAGTTCTTTTGGTGGCGGCTTTTACATACTTTGGTTTCCGTATTTCTAATCGATCTCGCGATGAATTTGGCAAATGGTTAGCGATGGGGATAACCTTGCTCATCAGTGGACAAGCATTATTTAACATTGCCATGGTTTGCGGTATTATGCCTGTAACAGGCGTACCTTTGCCATTTATTAGTTATGGTGGTTCCTCATTGTTGATGAACTTTATGGCTATAGGCTTATTAGCTAGCGTTGGTCGTCGAAATGTAGAAGGTGTAAAACAAGTTGGTACTGCTGAGGCTTTGCCATCTTTACGTGAGGAAACGCAAAGCCGATTCAAACCGGCTGCTCCTAAGAGTCCTCAAAAAACGGAAATGCCTGGTCCATTCAGACCGAGAGAGACTAAAAAGCCTACTCGTAGACGACCTAGGTCTGAACGTTGATATTTAACTTATGTAGTATAAGGTGAATATATTTAGTGTGTATTTATATAGCATCTCTTAAGAGGTGCTATATAAATACAACGTACTTGTATTGTTTGTGAGGAGAAAAAATGAAGGATTATATTGATATCCAAGAACGCCCGTCCTGGGGTCGAATGTTGCCACTTAGTTTCCAACATTTATTTGCTATGTTTGGTTCTACTGTATTGGTACCATATTTGTTAAAAGTAGATCCGGCAACAGCTTTATTTATGAATGGTATCGGTACATTACTGTATCTATTTGTTTGTAAAGGTAAAATCCCTGCATATCTCGGATCTAGCTTTGCTTTCATTGCTCCTGTAGCAGGCGTATTATCTGCAGGTCTCGGTTATGAGGCCGCAAAGGGGGCCTTCGTTGTATTTGGTTTATCCTTTGTAATTTTATCTATTCTCGTTCGTTATATTGGTACTCGTTGGATCGATAAGTTATTCCCTCCAGCAGCGATGGGGGCTATCGTAGCTATTATCGGTTTGGAATTAGCGCCAGTAGCGATGAGTATGTCTGGCCTTATTGGCAATCAAGATTTAGGCATGAGCCACAGCCAAGCTATTTTTATCTCTATGTTTTCCTTAGTTGTTACCTTGCTTGGTACTGTTGTGTTCCGTGGCTTCTTAGCTGTAATCCCTGTTTTGATTGGCGTTGTTTCCGGCTATATCTTGTCTGCCTTCATGGGCGTTGTTGATTTCTCTGGTGTAGAGGCTGCTCCTTGGTTCTCTTTACCACAGTTCTATGGCATGCCTGTATTTGATATCAATGCCATTATTATGATTATGCCAGCACTCTTTGTAGTATTTGCTGAGCACGTAGGTCACTTAGTTGTAACGAGCAACATTGTATCAAA
>USAV01000029.1 GCA_900552715.1 uncultured Veillonella sp. | reverse complement strand
GGCAGCGTAAAAATGCGCGCTCGTGCAACCATTGAAGAAATGGCGAAGGGCAAGCATAAAATCGTAGTGACTGAGATTCCATACCAAGTTAACAAGGCTCGCGTTATCGAAACAATTGCGAACTTGAGCCGTGATAAGGTAATCGACGGTATCACAGCACTTCGTGACGAATCTGACCGTCAAGGTATGCGCATCGTTATCGAATTGCGCGCTGATGTGCAACCAGATATCGTTCTTAACAAATTATATAAACACACTCAACTTCAAGAATCTTTCGGCGTGATTATGTTGGCCCTCGTAGACGGTCATCCTCGCGTATTGAATTTGAAAGAAGTATTGGGTTACTACTTAGATCATCGCCTCGATGTTATCGTACGTCGTACTCAATTCGAGCTTAATAAAGCCGAAGCGCGTGCTCACATCTTGGAAGGCTTGTTAATCGCTCTCGACCACATCGATGAAGTGATCGCTACAATCCGCAGTTCCCAAACTGACGAAATCGCACGTAACGCATTGATGCAAAAATTCGGGCTTTCAGAAAAACAAGCGGTAGCCATCCTCGACATGCGTCTACGCCGTTTAACAGGCTTGGAACGCGAAAAAATCGAAGAAGAATACAAGGAATTGTTGGCATTGATCGAAGATTTGAAAGCTATCTTGGCTAGCGAAGCGCGTCAACGTCAAATCATCAAAGAAGAACTAGAAGATATGAAGAAGAAATACGGCGACCCTCGTCGTTCTGAAATCACTATCGATACGTCCGACCTTGATGTAGAAGACCTCATCGCTGATGAAGAGATGGTTATTACCTTGACTAAACAAGGTTATATCAAACGCATGAACGCGAACGTATATCGCAACCAACATAAAGGTGGCGCTGGCGTTATCGGCATGAAGACGAAGGAAGACGATTATGTAACGCAAATTATGCATGTTCGTACGCATAATACATTGTTGTTCTTCACGTCTACTGGTCGTACATATCGCCTCAAAGCATACGAAGTGCCAGAAGCAGGTTCCCGTAATTCTCGCGGTACCGCTATGGTTAACGTGTTGCCACTTGCTGTAGGCGAATCTGTTACAACTATGATCGACCTTGAACGTATCCATGAGGATGTAAACTTATTCATGGTTACTGAGTTCGGCGTTGTAAAACGTACAGCTATCGAAGAATACCGCAACATCCGTCGTTCTGGTCTCAACGCTATTAACCTCGACGAAGGAGATCGCTTGATTTCCGTTAGCGTAACGACTGGTAACCAAGATATCTTAATCGGTACTAAATTGGGTATCGCTATTCGTTTCAGTGAAAGCGATGTTCGCCTTATGAAACGTGCGGCTCACGGTGTACGAGGTATTAAACTCAATACCGGCGACGTGGTTGTAGGCGCTGGTGTTCTTAATGCTGATGAAAGCGAAGCTCAAGTGTTTACAATCTCCGAAGAAGGTTTCGGTAAACGCAATGATGCGGAAGCTTACACATTGCAAAAACGCGGTGGTAAAGGCTCTAAGAACTTCAAGATTACGAACAAAACAGGTGACGTAGTTGCTGTAGAAGTAGTTCATAATGATGATGAAGTTATGCTTATCTCTGAACAAGGCAAAATCATCCGCTTCAACATGAACGATATTGCTGTGAAGAAAGGCAAAGCTATTTCTGGTGTGAAAACACAAAACCTCGACGAAGGTGATAAAGTAGCTAGTATTGCTGTTATTCCAGGTGCTGAAATCGAAGACGAAGAAGCAGAATAATTTGTATTAATAGTATATGTAAGAAACTATGGGCGGCCATCTTAGATGGTCGTCTCTAGCGTTAAGGAGTTTAGATATGAAAAAATGGTTAGCTGCTATGTTTGCAGCAGGGGTTTTATTCTTAGGCGGCTTTGGTCAAGCTAGCGCTGCTGATTGGTACTACATCGATGCTGATGCTGACGATGCAGCATGGTTCATCGATAATGCATCTGTATACAAAACAGATGATGCGGCTACAGTACTTGTTAAAATTAACAATGTAGAAGGCTTCACATACATCTACACAGTACGCATTGACCGTAAAGAAAAAACATGGACAGAACTTGATACAACAGTATACAGCGCTGCAGGCGTAGCGTTATTGTCCAGCAAAGAAGCACAAAAACCTACAAAAATTGAAGATGATACCATGGGTGCGGAAGTTATGAATGCCCTATGGGGTAAATAATCCAACAATTTAATAGAAGCTTATATTCGCTCTGTTTATTTAGATACTCAGAACGTATTTGGCCCCGAACTATCCTGAAAGCCTCCATAGTGACCTAAGTCGTTTTCAGAACGGTTCGGGGCTTTCTATGTTTTGCTGACCTTACAGGGCGAATATCAGCTATTAAAAATGTTAGATTATTTAAAGCCCATTAGTGCTTTGCATATCGTCCTTCATAGATTTATATTAATTATGCAGTTTATAGAGTTTTTATTAGGAATATGCAGTTCTAGTGTTATAATGAAGGCGTAGGGAATTTATGGTATGCAGATTGCATGGTTATTTGAATTTTATAGTCAGGAGAGAATAGTTATGAAAAAATGGTTTGCTTGTTTAGCGGTAGCCGGTTTATTGTTTAGCGCTGGTGTGGGCGTGTCTCATGCTGAAAGTTGGTATGCTCTAGATACAGATCAATATGGTCGTACTGGTTATATCGACAATGACTCCGTTGATAAAAACGATGCTCGTGCTACATTGCGCTTGAAGATCGTAGACTCAAATGGAGATCACTCCATTTACACAATGACATTCAACCGTGCTGATAAAACAGTACAACTCATTGATGTGACTACTTATAACCCACAAGGCTATATGATTGGCTCTGAAACATTGGCAAATACAAAAGTACAAATACAAGAAGGAAGTAACCTAGATCACGTGTATCACTTGATTTGGTAAATTTCCTCTTCGGTTATGAACGGGTGGATATATCTCTTCGGTCTCCATAGTTACCTAAGTCGCCCTTAGAGATATATCCACCCGTTTTCTCATCTCCTGATGAGGAAATCTTTCCAAAACTGCGTTTGGGAGTAGTGACCTAAGTCGGTCTCAAAGAGATAGAACCCTTTCTGTACGTATGATTAAATTTATTCAAAACTGCGTAGGGGAAATAGTGACCTAAGTCGCCCTTAGAGATATATCCACCCGTTTTCTCATTTCCTGATGAGGAAATCTTTCCAAATCTGCGTTTGGGAGTAGTGACCTAAGTCGGTCTCAAAGGGATAGAATCCCTTCTGCATGTATAATTAAATGTATCCAAATTATTTATTCCCTTATTTTATGGTATAATTTAAGGGAATAATTTTATTTATAAGGGATTAGAGTAGAAAGGAGGTGTGTGTATGCGTCGTTTTGAGTATGGTCGGATTCAGTCTTTATCGTGGGATATGGATATTTTAAGTCTTATCGCAGGGATTTACCGGGCGAATGGCAAGGAGGAGGTTTTGCTTTCACAGAGTCCTGCTATACTAGATTCTCTTGTAGAGTTGGCAAAGGTGCAGAGTACAGAGGCGTCGAATGCAATTGAAGGGATTGTGACGACGAGTACGCGCCTTCGGCAGTTGGTAGCTGATAAGACTACGCCTCGAAATAGGGATGAGCAGGAGATTATGGGGTATCGTGATGCCTTAAATGTTATCCATGAAAGTTATGATTCCATATCATTGTCTCGGAATCATATTTTGCAGCTACACAAGATTTTGTATAATTACCAGTTCAATGCCCGGGGTGGACAGTTAAAGAGTGTACAGAATTATATTAGTGCTACCTATCCCGATGGACGGACCGAGGTGTTATTTACTCCCCTAGCACCCTATGAAACAGCAGAGGCCCTCGACCAGATTTGTGCTGAATATAATCGTGTTGTAGGCAATGGTGAGGTGGATCCGTTATTAGCGATTCCTATTTTTATACATGATTTCTTATGTATTCATCCATTTAATGATGGGAATGGCCGTATGAGTCGTTTGTTAACGACATTATTGTTGTATCGTAGCGGCTTTATGGTAGGTAAATATGTATCGTTAGAGGCCAAAATTGCAGGAAATAAGGATATGTATTATGCGGCATTACGCGAATCTAGTGATACTTGGTATGATGAAAGTTCCTGCCCGATACCGTTTATTCGCTATTGGTTACAAATGCTGTTAGCCGCATATCATGACTTTGAGGATCGCAGTTCTATACTGGCAAATAGTGGTTCAGCAATGGATCAGGTGAAAGCAGCTATCGATAGCCATTTAGGGGCTTTCACAAAGCAAGATATTAGAGAATGGTGCCCAAATCTCAGCGATAGCTCCATTGAAGGTGCTATACGAGCTTTAGTAAAGGATGGTCGTATTCAACGTAAAGGAGGGGGACGGTCTACCTATTATGTGAAGTCTTAATGTTTGGAATAGATATTCTAATAATTGAGCACGTTTGTCTTTCATAAAATATTTAGTTTTATCGAATATACTAGATTTCGTATTCTTGTATTTAATTCGAGAGGTAAAAATATGAAAAAAACATTGGCAGCTGTTTTGGCAGCAGGCGCTTTATTGATTGGTGGTATCGGTAGTGTTGATGCGGCAAATTGGTATACTGTAGGTACAGATAGCAATGGTATCACTTGGTCTATCGACAACGATTCTGTTAAAAAAGATGACAAAAAAGCTACTTTGGACATCAAAGCTATGGACTACGAAGGTTACCACTACATCGTAACTGAAGAGTTCAACCACAAAAAACGCGAAGTAAAAGACGTTAAGGTAACTCTTTATAACCCACAAGGTTATGTTGTGAAAGAAGAACAACCTAACAAATCTACTCGTAAGGTTGAACAAGGCACTCCTGCATACGCTGTGTACACACTTATCTGGGGTGACAAATAATCTGATCCTTCGAGGGTTATGATTCTTTGTGAAAGCTTCACACACGCACGTTCTCATTAGAGGGCGTGCGTTTTTTCTTTTATTTAAATTGATGTACGTTTTTATTTAAATTGACGCGCGTTTTTCTTTTGTTTTAATTCCCTAAAAGTTGGTGAATTATTTACCCGTTCGTGGTACAATGGGAATATTATTACGCATTTATGTAATTTCAATCTTATTGAAATATACTCACCCACAATATCATGTAGAATGTCACTCACAATGTTATGGGCAATATTATGTTATCTAGAGAGGGATGATTGACCATAATTTTGCACAAAAGTGTAACATTTCTACATAGTATAAACTTTCACCATAGCGTATACTAGAGGTAAGATGTGGAAGTACGCCTTGAGCACAGTGCTCTGTAGTTTGGCCGATGTTTCCCAAAAGGTTTGATAGTTTTAGTTTGTTAGAGGAGGTCCTCATGTCTCAATACGAATTTATCGATAAACGCGTGCCGATTGCGCTCGACAATCCATCCATTTATCACGACATTTCCAAGTGTAAAAACTGTACGTTATGCCGTCGTGCTTGTGCGGACGTAATGAGCGTACTCGACTACTATGATCTCGATGCAAACGGCGATGTGCCTGTATGTATCCACTGTGGTCAATGTGCGGCTGCATGTCCATTCGACTCCATGCATGCTAAATCCGAGCTTGAAAAGGTGAAAGCAGCGCTTGCAGATCCTGAAAAAATCGTGGTTATCCAAACAGCTCCAGCTGTGCGCGTAGCTATCGGTGAAGGCTTCGGCTATGAACCAGGTACATTCCTTGAAGGCAAAATGGTTGGTGCTTTGCGCGCATTAGGTGCAGACTATGTAGTAGACACTAACTTCGGTGCGGACTTAACCATCATGGAAGAAGCATCTGAGCTTGTAGAACGCCTTAAAACTGGCGGTCAAATTCCTCAGTTCACAAGCTGCTGCCCAGCGTGGGTGCGTTTTGCGGAAATCTACTTCCCTGAATTAATTCCTAACTTGTCTTCCACACGTTCTTGTATCGCTATGGAAGCGGCTATGATTAAAACATACTTTGCTGAGAAAAAAGGCATTAATCCTAGCAACATCGTATCTGTATCTGTAAACCCTTGTACGGCTAAAAAAGCAGAAACAAAACGAGAAGAAGAAAATGCAGCGGCTCGTTACCATAATGATGAATCCCTTGGCATGGATACAGATATTTCCATTACAACTCGTGAGTTCATCCGTTGGATCCAAGAGGAAAACCTCGACTTCAATGCCATTGAAGAATCCCAATTCGATGACTTAATCGGTATGGAAACTGGCGCATCTATCATCTTCGGTAACACTGGCGGTGTTATGGAAGCGGCTATGCGTACAGCATACAAGCTCATTACTGATAAAGAGCCACCTCCATATGCTTTGACTCACCTCGAAGACGTTCGTGGTATGGAAGGCGTTAAAGAGGCCACTGTTCAATTAGGTGATGATGTTACATTGTCCGTTGCTGTAGTACATGGCGGTAAAAACACACGTGACTTCCTTAATGCGTTGAAAGACAGCGACAAACACTATGACTTCATCGAAGTTATGGCATGTCCAGGCGGCTGTATTGGTGGCGGCGGTCAACCGCGCACTAAATTGCCACAAGCTGTGAAAACTAAGGAAGCTCGTATCGGCGGTCTTTATGAAGCTGATGCTAACTACAAATGGGTTGCTTCCTATGAAAACCCAGAAATCCAAGCATTGTACAAAGACTTCTTAGGCGAACCATTGGGCCATAAGGCACACGAACTCTTGCATACACACTACACAGACCGCAGCGCGGTGCTTGGTGATCGCAAAGACGTAACACCTGAAACATGCCCAACATCCCCTAAATACAAGGGTTAATAGCATTACAAATTAGCTAATTTACTCAGTACAAGTCGTTTCGAATGTATTCCGGCGATGAATACATCGATACATTAGTATAGTTAGACTGGTATATGGGTAACTAATTGAACAGAAATAAATCCTACGGGTCATGAGTGACTTGATACTTGTGTAGATATTGACTACTGAGCGTCACCTTACGATCGATTCGTAGGATTTTTATGTATAACCTTCTTATAGTTTTGTATATGTTATATGTATGGATCTCATAAGACACGATATTGTGACTGTATGTACTATCATAGTTATTTCATATCAATGGATTGCCTCATATATTAATTGTTACTGTTACTTTATAACTTTATTATGATAAATTGATATAGAAAACTAGCTTTCACATGAGGAAAAGATGAATTATATAGTGTATAATATATAGAAAGGTAACATGTAAGAGAGTATTACAAGGAGTTTTGTGGAGAGATGAACTTGTTTTTACGGCGTGCCCTATGTGGTATGGCCTTGATTGTCGCCGCCATCGGCACTGCAGGATGCCAGCATGAGAGTCAGGCAGAGCAGGAAGAGGTACGAACTGTATCGTATCGAGCCGTCATGCAATCAGACAAGCCTGTCCCTGAGAAGGTAAATACCTGGCTCGGGGCTATGTCTCAAGAGGACAAGATAGGCCAGCTGATGATGATTAGCCTTCATGGCAGCACGGTAGGACAGTCCCAAAAGGACGTCATCAGGAAATACCGTGTGAGCGGCGTTATGCTAACCAATGAAAATCTAAATAATAAAAACCAAGTGAAAGCTTTCACAAACGACATCATGCAAACGGCTACGACGGCGAGCATGGTTACGCCATATATAGCGATTAATCGGGATAAGGTGTTGCGTTCTAATGAAAGTTTCTTGCGTTTGCCAGAGCCAAATCGCTGGGGCCAATTACCGATGGAACGAATCATTAATCTAGCGACACGGTCGGCTATTGAAATGCGTGATATGGGATTCAACCTTGTCATCGGGCCGAATGCGAATCTTGGGGTTCCTAATGTGTCCTATACATCTGACCCTACGTGGGCAGGCCATATGGACCTTGCCATGGCGGAGCGTTACCAAATCAACCAAATGTGGTTCGGCTATAACTACTTCCCAACGGTGAGCCTTGGCGACGCATCCTTTGAGACTGCTAATGACGCAAAAGCATACCTCAATACTACGGATGTGGCTGTATTCAAACGACTCATTACACAGACGACGGCGAATACGTACATGCTAGTTATGAGTCATGTGCAAATTCCGGCTATCGATAATGCACACTTGGCCAGTGCTTCTAAAGCAATCATTACGGACTGGTTACGACATGAGCTTGGCTATAATGGGGTGGTTATGACAGACCGTGTCGATGTAGGTGCCTTGCAGGCGAACCAGAAAATAGGGGACTTTGCGGTAGAATCCATCGTAGCAGGCAGTGACCTCGTCCTCCTTGATGCGGACACTGTTCACATTGATGAAGTCCATCGAGCATTAACGCAAGCTGTGGCGAACGGAACGATTACCAATGATCGCCTCAATGATGCAGTTAAGCATATTCTACTCATGAAGATGCAAACGCAAATGCAACAATAATGTTAGGAACGTCCTCGCAGGTATCGTCCATAAACAAAACTATTACATATACATATACATATACATACAGATATACATATAAACAAATACACAAATACACAAATTTACAAGACGTGCTTATCCTAGATAGGCACGTCTTTTTTTATACTTTCCTCTGTATAGTTGTATTGGGGATACAACTATATAGAATGTAGTAAATATGGGGACTTTCACCAACATATGAGTAAAAAGTAAACCATTAAATAAGTATATTTTATGCGTAAAAAATTTAACATAATCAAAAGTCATGTTAATAATATGAAAATAAGTTTAAATTTGTTTTAAATTTATGATATAATAGTCTCCATAGAATGTTGGAGGTGAGAGTATATGAATTTTGTGGGACGTGCTGAAATTATTGAGAGTATCCAGTCCCGTATTGCGATGGGTCAAATGAGCTTGTGTGTTGTGTATGGTCCGCATCGCAGTGGCAAATCCTATGTGGCTTCCCAGCTTGTGCGCCGTCATAAGGCGTTATACTTGGCGGGTCGCATGGCTAATGAAGCAATCCATGTAGCCGATATGAATCGAGCTCTTGAGGCACGTTTTGTTCCTGCTGATGGGCAGGATAAATTCGAACCGATCACTAGCTTGCAAGAGGCCTTTGAGGGTCTATTTGAAAGCAGTGTAAAAACGCCTCAGACTGTGGTGATTGATGATTACCCTTCCTTGGTGGAGGCTGTACCTCAGTTCCCTATACACTTGCGCGATTTGTTAGATGCTTATAAAGAAACGAGCCATTTGAACATCATCTTGATGGCGAATGGGTTAGAACAGCTTGATGGCCGCATCATTGGCGATCGCAGCTTGATAGGTCCTTATGTGTCAGAATATTTCGAGGTGAAACCATTCTCCTTGGTGGACATGAAATCCTTGGGCCTTCACTATGCGAAGGATGACTTGCGTACCGTGTTCGCCGTAACAGGTGGTTTGCCTGCCTATGTGCAGTACTTTGATAATGGTGAAAGCATCGATACGAATATCATTAATTTGTTCTTCTCCGTATCAGGCGCCCTCTTTGAAGAAACGCAGCATATCTTACATCGAGATATGAAAAATATAACAGGTGCTAATGCGATTCTATCTGGCCTTGCTACACTAGAGAGACCATACTATGTGGAGTTGTTGCAAGCTAGCCAAATTAAAAGCGGCACCTTTACATCTCGCTTAAACGACTTGATGGCGATGGGCCTAGTAGGTCGTATCCAAGCGAATAGCCGTGGACCAGCGAAATACGCTGACTACCACTTCACAAATAGCATGTTCCATTTCTGGTACCGCTATGTGTATAAATACTGGGGCGACATCGTCCGTGGCAATGGTGCAGACGTGTACCAAACCTACGTAAAACCACAACTCAAAGACTTTGTGGAAGCCTCCTGTATTGCAATGTAATCAGACAATTTAAAATACGATTACCTATACAGTTACTTGTAACATCAGAATACGTTACGCCTAACGTGTATATCAGTAATTGTAACTTACGTACTATTACCCAATGGTAGTACTAATTCCTCTAAAAGAGACACCATATTCCTCTGTGGTGTCTTTTTTGTATTATTTTCAGCAATTACTTATCTAGGTGTATAGTTATGTCTTTTAATGGATAGAAATTAATGTTAGATTGTAACAGAATATGTGGGAATTCTAAGGAATTGCCAATTTGTCAAAATTCCCGTTCCGCGCTATTGTGTAGATAAGCGCTATGCCATGGCAGGAAAGGGGATTTATGTTATACACAAACGAAGAACCGTTAGTACAACGAACCTGTATTAAAACTGCAAGCTTACAATCTGAGGAAATATCTTCAAAGGGAACATCTTCCAAAGAAGAACTATCTAAGAGGCCTTCTTCCAAAGAAGTACTTTCTAAGAGACCTACTTCTAAGGAATTAGAATTTGAAACGATACCGCCTAAGGAACCAGAGTACAAGGTGCCAGAGGAGTTGAAATTACAGACTCTTATCTGCGGGCATCAGGTGTTAACCTCCTTATCGGATAAGAGCCTCGTGTCGATTTGTCAAAATCCGAATATGCGGATTCAGACGGTGGGCTATCAGCCTTGGTCCGCCGATGAGCTGCGCCATGATGCGGCTCAAATCGAGCTCTGTCGCAGGTATCGGCCACTCATCTTACACTATACGAATAAGACGGGGAACCGCGAGTTTCGTGAAGACCTAGAGAGTTATCTGTGGGCTATCCTTTTAGAATCGATTTATAGCTTTGATTTGAAAGGTAGTGTACCGTTCCCTGGCTTTGTGAAAGCTGGTGTTAGGTATGGTTACATGCGGTATTGGAAGCGCGAGCGATTGCGTAATCACCGAGAGATTCATATACCAGACCGCATCACCGATGATGGCGAGGTAGCTGTTGGTATGGATATCTTCTCATCTGGAGAAAATATAGCAGACATGATCATGACGGCCGATGAGGAACAACGACTACGGGCTCGCCTCGTATGGGCTCTCGGTAGATTATCTCCAGATCAACAAGACTTGTTGCGCCGTGTGTACGGTGATTGTAAAAGCCTCGTATCCGTTAGTGAAGAACTGAATTGTAGCCGCCAAGCTATCCAACGGCGCCATGAACGAGCCCTGCGAAAGCTGCGTAGATACTTAACGACAGACTTTAAGAAACTACGAGTACATTAGATATAAAGACAATAGGGCTATACATTCATTAGAGCTATTCACGTATTAGAGTTATATACATATGAGATTCTTAGAATACTGAATCGATTAGAATATGTAGTGTAAACATATGAGTATTAATCTATTAGAGTCTAGTTCGTATTAAATAATATGTGTTAATATAATTTAATTTCTTATTTATATTCTGATTTTTGTATAATTACGTTAATCGCGATTAACAGATATACATAAAATATGCAATTCTCAATGTAAATGAGAAAATAATGACACATATAGGTATATATTACTTTTACAAGATCATAAAGTCTTTAATTTTACATAAATTTCTATAGTTTTGTGTATATATTTACAAATTATACAGTGTGATATACAATTAAACCAACAGCAGATTAAAGCATGCGAATCTGCTTTCACAGAACACGTGTTCATTGTATTGTTGAAAGGAATGTTCCTAAGTTGAGGAGAGAAAATTCCTATGATGACATGTAATGAAGTACCAGTAGCGGTGGCCACTTGGCTATCTAAGGGAGAAAATTTGGATTTAATCTATACGAATCCGAAGAATCATATTGTTTGTTTTATTCCTACCTATGAACCTGGCGGCGGTGACAGCACAATGTGCTATTTCGTAGATGGCCGTCAAGAATTGGTACATCTGCCAATTCGTACCATCCTGCGAGAGCTGGCCTTACAAGAAGGATTGAGGCCGAATTATATCATGACCAGCGACGGGCGGCGCAGCAGCTATACGGCGCCTAAGACCTATGGCCCGCATCTTACCTTTGGGCATATTAAATGTCGACGCCCTATCGGCAAGGACGTGGTGTACGGACTCTTTAATGTGGCGATACCTTATCAATACATCGTTACCGATGGTCCTGATCCAGATACGAGCTACATTCACGTGGGCGACTTTAAACCTATCTTGGTGTACCAAGCCCCACACCATGTGAAACACAAGCTGAACGAAGCCATGCTGGAGCACTGTAACTATGTGCGCAAAATGCTAGCCCGCATCAAACTCAGCCAAAACCCACAAGTTGTGGCCGAACTATTTATCGCCTGGAGAGACCTAACAAGATAAAACATTAGGGGGAGAGACGAACCATAACGTTAGGGGGAGATGAAGTAATAAGGAGAGACAGAGAGGAGGAACTATAGGGAGAACAATAACATACGGGAGACATAAAAAGGTGATCAATAAAACAACATAAAACTTTTCACTCTTGATAAAAACCACCCCATATAGGGGTGGTTTTATTTTGGTTGAATTAGAATAGATAGACATTAGGTTATGTTAATAACATCTATTTAGATGCTATGCATATTTAATAATTATTAAAGGTATTTATAATGAATTAATTGAATTTTGACGTTAAAAATCCGATAATAGAATTGAGAATGAAAAAAATGTGAAGTTGTTTGTGGTAAGGGGTTTTATAGTGGGATTTTTTAGATTTAGACGATCCATAAAGATTGCACCAGGAATTAAAATTAACCTTAATAAGAAAAGTACAAGTCTTACTATTGGGCGTAGAGGCGTTCATACGACAATAAATGGATCAGGTGTTCGGAATACTATAGGGCTTCCAGGTAGTGGTCTTTCTTATACTTCATACCAAAAATTTGATAGTAATTCAGTTTCTACAGGAATTCCTTATACACGTGTTTGCCCTAATTGTGGACATAATATGAGAAAAGCTTGGGCAAACTGCCCTAAGTGTAGTTTCAATTTATTATCTTTATATAGTAAAACAGAAGCTGATACATCTGAAAGTTTTAGTCAAAAAGATGTTAAACAAAGCAATATGGATTCAAATACTGCGGAAAATCCTAGTAAAGGTGAGACTGGATGTGGTTGTTTAATCATTATTTTTGTAGTTTTTGTTATTTATAGGCTTTTAAGTTGATTATATAGTCGTAGTTATAAAAAGTGAGGGTTATTATGAAAAAGTCTAAGAAAGCATGGTTAACATTTGTTACGGTTAGTTCTTGGGTATTAGCACAATTGGGCTTACCTACTGCAGCGCAAGCTTGGGCACCTTATTCTGATGATTTGCAAACTCTGGATCATACTGGTGCAGTTAATCTAAATAAGTTTAAAGGTACTACGTTTAAGTCGAAAGATAGCTTACCTCAAAAACAAATATTTAATAGTATTGATGGTATTTTTTCTAATGATTTAGTGGAAATGGCACATTATAGTCATAGATCTCATTCTTCCCATAGATCCCATTATTCTCACTACTCTAGTTCTTATGGTCGTGGAGGATATTCTGGTGGATATTCGAGTAGTTCCTCTAGCTCTTCAGATGAAGGCTATGTTGCACCTGCACAACCTACAGATGTTCTACCGATTGCAGATATACAAAAACAACTTAATGATTTAGGGTATTCTGTGGGAACTGTAGATGGTCAAAAAGGGCCTAATACTGTTCAAGCTATTAAGAATTTCCAAATAGAATATGGGTTACCTGTATCTGGTATTGTGGATTGGCAAACAGAGGCATATTTAAATAGTACTAATATTAATATTGTTCGGGCTGGATTACAACGACATGGTTATAAGTTCTCATCTGGTAGTGGTCGTACACAAGATGTTGTTGCAGCTATATATGATTTCCAAGCTAGACATGGATTACCACAAAATGGTCGGATATATTTAAAAATGAAACAAGCCTTGGGTGTTTAGTATGGCAAATTATTTTATTAGAAAAGAAAATGATTTCATTTATTTTGTTGAATTGAAGAAAGAGTTTTATGAGCCTAAAGCTGTTATGTATGCAGCGAATATGTTTACAGATCAGTGTCATATCAAAGTTGATGAAGTAGACTTTGATACTGTTGGTGTTTGGTTTAAGTTAAAATTAGAGGCTGATAAAGACAAGTTGGAAAAGTTGTTGGGTGACTTTTGCAATGAAGCACTAAAAAAACAGGTTCAAATTGACTTAGATGATAGATTTGGTAAGCTTAGAGAAATTATTTATCATAAAGCATTTGATAAAGCAGGAGGGATAGACTAGTGTCATTACTCCCTGAATTACATTATTTGCCATTTGGGTTTACAGAGTTACCCAATGGGGTAATGGTTTTAGTTAATCAAGGTGGAGAACATTTATTTATAAATCGTGATGACTTCAATCATATTTTAAATAAAGATATCGATAGAGATTCAGATTTTTATTTTGCTTTAAAGGATAAACAGTTCTTAGCAGATGATTACGACCTAGAGATTCAACTTGATGTATTGGCTAATCAATTAAAGAGTAGAAAAGCATACTTAGATGATTTCACATCATTACATATGATTGTTGTAACCGCAAGATGTAATTTTAACTGTCGGTACTGTCATGCCAGTAGTGCAAATGAAAAAGAACATGACTTAGACTTAGATTGGTCTACAGCAAAGCATATTGTGAATAAAATTTTTGAATCTCCATCACCGATTATAAAAATAGAATTTCAAGGCGGTGAACCATTATTAAACTGGCCTATAATTAAAGATATTGTAGAGTATGCAGAAATAGTAAATCGGATTGCTAAAAGACGATTGGAATTTGTTATTTGTACTAATTTAACATTGGTTACTAAAGATATCTTAGAGTATTGTAAAAGTCATAATATTGCAATCTCTACATCTCTTGATGGAGATCAAGAGATTCAAAACTTTAATCGTAAGCCACGAGGCCCTATTGATGGATACAAGGTATTTGAAGAAAAATTAGCTTTAACCAGGTCTATTTTAGGTGAAGATGGTGCGTCACCATTGCTTACGGTTAGTAAGACTAATTTAAATAGTTTACCTCTTGTTGTTGATGAATATATTAAACATGACTTTCATGGAATTTTTATTCGTGCTCTAAATCCTTATGGTAATGCTGTAGATAATGTAAATACGTTAGGCTATTCAACGGAAGAGTTTCTCAAAGCCTATAAGAATGCTTTAAACTATATTATTCAAAAAAATATAGAAGGGTGCCATTTTATTGAGTATTATGCAGCATTGCTATTAGAACGTATTTTGACACCTTTTAGTACTGGATTTGTCGATTTGCAATCTCCATGTGGCAATATCATAAGTGGTGTTATTTATGATTATAACGGCTATGTTTATGCTTCAGACGAAGGGCGTATGTTAGCACGACGCGGAGATAAACGGTTCTGTTTAGGTCATGTAAAATCTAATACTTGGAATGAACTATTTAAAGGTGATGTTGCCAAAGAGGTTGTTAGAGCATCTTGTGTTGAATGTTTACCTGAATGCGCAACTTGTGCATATCAACTATATTGCGGCGCAGATCCTGTACGGTATTATGCTGAAAATGGGACCCTTGAAGGGCATCGACCAAGTAGTAGTTTCTGTCAGAAAACTAAAGGTGCTTTAGATTATATTTTTTATTTACTGAGCTTAAACGATGATAGAATCAATAAAGTCTTTTGGTCGTGGATTAATTATTGAGGTTGATAATGTTAAGTACAAAAGTTGAAGGTATTAATATCGAACAACCCTATATCGGTAAAGTGTATATAGAGGATGGCTTAATTATTTGTAACAATGGTCATCTTAAATTAACACTTTCACCAAATGACTTCCTTAAATATGAATCAGGCGACATTGTCTCTATTATGCCAGATGGGATCGTATCTATTTTATATCGTACTAGATGGCAAGATTTAACACTTTTTATTACAAATCAATGTAATAGTGCCTGTATAATGTGTCCTCAAGTCTGTGATAATTCTGGTCATTTTTTAGATATGAATTTACAAATACTTAAGTTAAGGCCTGAGAATGTAAAGCATATAGGTATTACTGGTGGAGAACCTACTGTTTTCCCTGATGTAGTTGTTGATTTGCTAGAGCAGGTCCATAATATTTATCCAGATACTCCAGTCTCTTTTTTAACTAATGGCCGCGCATTTAAAAATATGAAATTAGTTGAAAGAATTACGAGTATTGGTCATTCTAAATTACTTTTTTGTATTCCTTTGTATGCAGCAAATTATGAACAGCATGATTATATAGTTGGTAGTAAGGGGGCATTTGTTGATACTATAAAAGGGATTTTTAACTTATTTAGAATGAGGCAGTTAGTAGAGATTAGAACCGTTTTATTCAGTAAAACTATAGGTAATATTAAGTTACTAGCTGACTATATATCTAGAAACTTACCATTTGTACGACATGTTGCTATTATGGGCATGGAATATAGCGGATATGCAGCTAAAAATAGCAATGAATTTTGGATAGATCCATTTGACTATAAGGACATACTTGATTCTGCAGCATTGTCATTGCATAGACGAGGTATGATCACTTCTATTTACAATATACCTTTATGCTTACTAACAGAACGAGTGCGATTTTTAGCAAGAGATAGTATATCAGCTTGGAAAAAGACTTATCCTGTTAGTTGTAATACCTGTGTTGTAAAAGAACAATGCTGTGGTATTTTTGAAACATCTATTAATATAAGTGAGCATATTACACCTTTATAAAGATATTAGTATGGTAGTTTTGTAAATTAGGTGAAGTTTATGAAAAATAAATCAATTTTTATTCTGGCTTTGTTAGTATGTCTTTCTTCAAGTGCCTTTGCAGCTATATATCCTCCATATTTATTTGATAATCCTAGTTATCAAATGATCCATGCGCGGCAAGATAAAGCTTATTATATGGATTTCTCTTCTATAGTAGTAAAAACTAATACAACAGAAGAATTATTGATAGCGGTTAATGAAGTTTCAGCAAGCTTTGATTATGATCGATTAACTGATATCGAATCCTTTAAAGCTATCGATCAAGTTAGGACTTTCTGGTATTATAAACCTTTAAATGAAAATAAGACTTATATGACACATGCAGTAATAGCCGGAAATGATATATTATTACCTCCATATATAGGTGAGGAATATGTATACTATTCAACTGATAATGGTCATAGCTGGATGCCATTTGATACTACTGTTAATTCTGGCCCTACTAGAATACGAGCAAGAGCGTTTAAACTTCTTATGCAAAATATTTAGTATATAAAATGAGGAACCTACTTAGTTGATATAAGTAGGTTCTTTATTTTATATAATTTGAACAATAGAAATCCAAAAATTAGTATAAGTTCATTATAATTACACTTAAAGCAGGTTAAATATAAAGAATATTATTATTGTTTTAATTAAGAGGATATTTAGTAGTGGATTGGATTGTTACACATCTTGAATCAATAATTGGTATGTTAGTTACGGGGGCGGTTAGTATAATCGCTATGTACAAAGCAAATAATCAGAATTACCAGTTAGCCTTTTATCAAAAAGTAATTGATAAAAGATTAAAGGCTTATGAATTGGTTGAAGATCTATTGGAGAAGCTAGATATATTTGATGCAACGACAGAGCGAATGTACTATATCTCTAATCCTATATTAATAAGAGATTTAATACCTTATTTTTCTTCTGTAATGAAAATGAGAATATGGTTGAGTAAGAACATATTTGATTATCTTAATTTACTAAATTCATTACTAGTTAGCTATTTATATTATATAAATAGAAATGAAAA
>USAV01000028.1 GCA_900552715.1 uncultured Veillonella sp. | reverse complement strand
GCTGTTGTACTTGGTACAGATGGTATTGTGGAAACAAATCCATCTGATGCGGATTGGGCTGAATATACAAATCAAGCTACTGCATATCAAGAGGAATTAAAACGCTTGCGTGAATCTGCTAATCTTGAAGCCAAAACAACTGACGGTCATCATGTCGAATTATTTGGTAACATCGGTAAGTCGAAAGATGCTAAACATGCTCTTACAATGGGGGCACAAGGTATCGGCTTATACCGTACAGAGTTCTTGTACATGGAAAATGACGAATTACCAGCAGAAGATGTACAATTTGAAGAATATAAAAAGGTTGCCCAAGATATGAAGGGCAAACCAGTTATCATCCGTACCATGGATATTGGTGGTGACAAAGAATTAAAATGCCTTGATTTGCCTAGCGAAATGAATCCATTCCTGGGCTATCGTGCTATTCGTATTTCCTTAAATCGTCCTGATATCTTCAAAGTGCAATTGCGTGCCTTGTTGCGTGCTAGTGCCTTTGGTGATATTCACATCATGTATCCTATGATTGCTTCTGTAGAAGAAGTAAAACAAGCGAATGCTATGCTTGATGAATGCAAGGAAGAGCTTACTGCAGAAGGCAAAGAGTTCAATAAGGATATTAAGGTTGGTATCATGATTGAAGTACCAGCGGCAGCTGTTATTTCTCCAATCCTTGCTAAGTATGTAGACTTCTTCAGTATCGGTACAAACGATTTATGCCAATATACTTTGGCTGTAGACCGTATGAATGAATCCATTGGTTCTCTATATCAACCATTGCATCCAGGCGTATTACGTCTTATTAAGCATGTTATCGATGCGAGCCATGAACAAGGTAAGTTTACTGGCATGTGCGGTGAACTTGCTAGTGACCCTGTAGCTACAATGATTTTATTGGGTCTTGGCCTTGATGAATTCTCCATGACAGCATCCTCTATACCACTTATTAAGAAAATTTTGCGCTCTGTTTCTAAAGCAGAATGTGAAGATGTGGCTAATAAAGCACTTTCCATGGATACAGCAGAAGAAATTACAGACTATGCTAAATCTGTACTAGCTGAAAAAGGCTTACTATAATTCTGTTGTATAGCAAATAACTTTCAATATACTTGAATTGAAAGGCTTGAAATTGATACAATATATCTATTAGAACGTATGGGATAGGCACAGCCTATCAAGATAGAAAGAGGTTATCATGAAAGAATTAACAGTAGAAATTACTAACGAATCTGGTTTACATGCTCGTCCTGCTACAGCTTTCACACAATTGGCTGCTAAATATGCTTCCAAATTGACAATCGCTGCTAACGGCAAAACAGCTGATGCTAAATCCATCTTAACTGTATTGACTTTGGGCGCTACAAAAGGTACATCCGTTACATTGACAGCTGACGGTGCTGACGAAGACGATGCACTTGCTGCATTAAGCGAATTCTTAACAACTAACCACGACTAATACAATGTGGTAATACAAAGGACTCTACGAATGTAGAGTCCTTTTTTGTTGATCTATATGTTTTATGTATATGATTTTTGTATATGTTTTATGTTTTGGTTGATTTGATTTTTAATATGGCGAATTTACAAAACTATTAGCGTGTAGTTTCAAGTAAAAAAAGAAGAGGCGGTTTAGCCTCTTCTTTATTTTCCCATGTTTGCAAAGCGCTCTACAGCCTTTGTAAAGTCGCTAATGGTTTTTTCTACGTCACCGTGTTCGATACCATCTCGTACGCAGTGGTTGATATGCCCTTCAAGGACTACTTGACCTACTTTATGTAGTGCAGACTTAGCTGCATTAATTTGGCTCAACACATCTTCGCATGGAATGTCTTCTTCAATCATTCGATCAATAGCTTGCACTTGACCAAGGATTTTACGCAATCGACGATGTAGATTTTCTGAATCCATACATTGTTTCATAATACTCCTCCAATGGGCATGTTTTTTATCATCCTTATTATTATACTCCATGTAAAGTTTGTAATACAACTTAATAAGTATACCTAATATGCATTAAATCTACATATATAGATTTATATTGTATATGGATGTATGTGAATATCTGTATTCAAAGGTACATTTAAATATATACTTTTAAAATAGCATGGCATGTATTTTATATTATACACATCTATTTAGACCTTGTAATATATATCTTCTTCTTAATTGATGTGATACAATACATTTAATACACAATGTGTTTGTATATGTATATAAGGTGCTGTAAAACGTAATAGATTTTAAATTTGTCTATGGGTATATATTACGGACCTTTATGAAATAGGTGAAAGCAATGAAAGTGTTTCGCTACCTTCGGAACCTAGTGGTATTTGTGCTAGTTATGATACTGGCCGTGTTTATATATGATGGATACCATAGGGTTCAAGGTACAGATCGTGAAAGTAACGCGCATACAACTGTTGAAAAACGCATAGAACAAGGTGAAGATACCCTTAGTCGTACAGATCGTATCATACGATTATTTACCTTTAAAGAAAAGGTAGAGGCGGCCCTGAACCAACGTGTTTCTAAGGAGCATTGGGTAAAGGGGGATGTCATTCCAGAATATACAAAGAATGCACTCATCGCCATAGAGGATAAGCGATATTATAAGCATGGTGCTATAGATGTACTTGGTATCATTCGCGCCTTTTATACGAATACCATCGCTGGTGAAACTGTAGAGGGCGGCAGCACCATAACACAACAAGTCGTAAAAAATCTGTTCCTTTCATCAAAACGCATTATGAGCCGTAAGATAGAAGAAGCAATCTTGGCGAGTGAAATGGAACATTACTACACGAAGGAAGAAATTCTCACCATGTATTTAAATACCGTATATTATGGTCACAATTACTACGGTATCTACGAAGCAGCTCATGGATACTTTGGGACAAGCCCAAGCCGATTGACACTAGGTCAAAGCGCTATGCTCGCAGCCTTGCCTAATGCACCATCTTACTTAGATCCTTATACGAACTATAAAGGAGCTAAGGCACGTCAAAAACTAGTACTTGAACAAATGGTAGACCAAGGAATGATTACACAAGCCGAAGCAGATTATGCATACAAACAAGACTTGGGCCTTGTGGACGAATAATTAAATAACTATAGTAACATCTCTGTTAGTTGATTAATATTGGCTAACAGAGATTTTTTTAGATAAATAGTTACGTTCCGAAATATATTATTAAATTGAATAAAAATAATGCTTGCATTTATAATTATACAGGTGTATACTATTTTTTGTCAGAAAGAGGGAGTAACCGTTGAGCTAGATGCCACGGTGCTTTCACAATTATCTGATATAATATTGATTATATGAGTTAAAATACATAGTAAGTTTTTTATGAGGTGTTATCATGGGTAAAGCAAATAAAGTAGTACTCGCATATTCTGGTGGTTTAGACACATCCGTTATCATTCCTTGGTTAAAAGAAAATTATGGCGCTGAAGTTATCGCCGTATGCGTAGACTTGGGTCAACCTGAGGATTATGATGCAGTTGAGAAAAAAGCGATCAAATCTGGTGCTTCTAAAGCGTATATTGTGGACGCTAAAGAAGAGTTCGTAAAAGATTATGTGTGGCCAACAGTAAAAGCTGGTGCGGTTTATGAAGGTAAATATTTATTAGGTACATCCTTCGCTAGACCTTTGATCGGTAAAATCCTCGTAGATATTGCTAAAAAAGAAGGCGCTGATGCAATCGCTCACGGTGCGACTGGTAAAGGTAATGACCAAGTTCGTTTCGAACTCGCTATCAAAGCGTTGGCTCCTAACATGAAAATCATTGCTCCTTGGAGAGAATGGGATTTAAAATCCAGAACAGACTGCATGGAATACGCTGCTAAACACGATATCCCAGTTGTAGCTACGAAATCCCATCCATATTCCATGGACCAAAACGTATGGCATTTGTCCCATGAAGGCGGCGATCTTGAAAATCCAGCAAATGCTCCTAAAGATGATGTGTACTTGGTAACACATACTCCTGAACAAGCTCCAGATGAAGCTGGTTATGTAACTGTATCCTTCAAAGATGGCGTACCTGTAGCAGTAGATGGCCAAGAAGGTACTCCATTACAATTATTAGAAAAACTCAACGAAATCGGTGCACACTATGGCGTAGGCGTTGTAGATATCGTTGAAAATAGATTAGTAGGCATGAAATCCCGTGGCGTTTATGAAAACCCAGGTGGATCCATCATCATGTATGCTCATAGAGAACTTGAATACCTTTGCCTCGACAGAGCTACATACCACTACAAAGAACTTATTGCTAACAAATACGCTGAACTTGTATACGATGGCATGTGGTTCGCACCATTGATGAACGCTTTGCAAGCATTCGTTGATGAAACTCAAAAAACTGTAACTGGTGAAGTAAAACTTAAATTGTACAAAGGCAACATTATCTCTGCTGGTGCAACTTCTCCATACTCCTTGTACAGCGAAGATTTCGTAACATTCGAAGAAGATGATGTATACAACCAAGCTGATGCGGCTGGTTTCATCAACTTGTTCGGTTTACCTCTTAAAATTAATGCATTAATGAAAGAAAAGGCAGGTAAATAATGGCTAAATTGTGGGGCGGGCGTTTCACAAAAGGCACTGATAAAGCGGTAGAGGATTTTACATCCTCTATCGCTTTTGATGCGCGGATGTACGCCGAAGATATTGCAGGCAGTAAAGCACATGCGACTATGCTAGCAAAACAAAATATTATCTCCGACGCAGATCGGGACGCTATTGTTGAGGGCTTAACAAAGATAAAAGGCCAAATCGATAAAGGGGAGTTCCCATTCTCCGTAGCTCTTGAAGATATTCATATGAATATTGAAAAGCGCTTAACCGATGATATCGGCGAAGCAGGTGGCCGCTTACATACAGGTCGTAGCCGTAATGACCAATGTGCAGTTGATTTACATATGTACGTGCGTAAAGCCGTAGTAGAAATGGGCGAGCTCATCGTAGATATGCAAAAAGCCCTCATCGAAACAGCTGAAAAATACAGTGATGTTATCATGCCTGGCTATACGCATTTACAACGGGCGCAACCTGTATTATTTGGTCATCATATGATGGCATACTTCTCTATGCTAGAACGCGACTTTGACCGTTTGTTGATGGTCTTCAAACATGCAGATATCATGCCACTTGGTGCAGGGGCCTTAGCAGGTTCTACATACGGTATTGATCAAACTTATACGCAAAAGCTACTCGGCTTCTCTCGTATTTATGAAAATAGTATGGATGCCGTATCCGACCGTGACTATGTAGTTGAATTCTTGTCCTTTGCATCTCTTGTGATGATGCACTTGAGCCGTCTTAGCGAAGAATTGATTTTGTGGTCTACCAATGAGTTTAACTTCATTGAACTCGATGATGCTCACTGCACAGGCTCTAGCATTATGCCACAAAAGAAAAATCCTGACGTATGTGAACTTGTTCGTGGTAAAACAGGTCGTACCTATGGCCACTTGTTAGGTTTATTAACTACATTAAAAGGCTTGCCACTTACATATAATAAAGATATGCAAGAGGATAAAGAGGGTATTTTTGATGCTATCGATACAGTACACTTTGCATTGTCCATTAATGCGGCTATGGTCCGTGGTATGAAGGTTAATGGGGCGCATATGAAAGCTGTCCTCGATGATGACTTCTCTAATGCTACAGATATGGCCGATTACCTTGCGAAAAAAGGTATTCCATTCCGTGAAGCTCATGAAATCGTAGGTAATGCTGTTCATCATTGCATCGAAAAAGGTTGCGTATTGCTTGATTTATCTGTTGAGGATTTTAAAGCTATATCCGATCATTTTGATGCAGATATCCTTGATGCTATTTCCATCGAAGCTTGCATAGCTGGCCGTAATAACTATTCTGGTACTGCTCCAGAATGTGTGGAAAGACAACGGAACAATGGTAAAGCTGTTATCGCCGGAGAAGAAAAACAAATTGCTCAGTGGAAAGCAATTATTGAATCTGTGCAAGCATAACTGCTTTAGTAAGTCTAATGTTTTGATTTAGGGCTACATACTGTACGAGAGTAACATTCAGAGTAATCGTTACTTGTGACATTGAAAATTTAAGATCGATATACATATAAGTCTTATGTTAAAGCGCTTTATATTAACCTTTAAGCTTATGTGTATATCGATTTTTTTTTATTGGAATGATAGATAATTTCTAGAAAAGAGTTATTCTAATTGATAAATTACTATTAAAATGGTGTAAATTTGTGTACGTATACAGTGGACTGTGCAAAAACAATAGTCTTGTACTACGACACTATAACCATGATAGATAGTAAAAATCACATATATAAACAGAATAAAATGGGGTAAAAATATACTCTGTCATTGTTAAAATGAGTTCTGTTCGTTTTAGATGATAAATTAACTATAATTTATTCAATTCGTGTAATATTGCTTGTCCGCCAATAAAGTACTTTCATTTTGGGTTCATAGGTGTTATTATTTAATTCGTAATAAGAATAACAACGGTAAATTCACATTCAAGCCCATCACAGCACGAACTGAATTTACTTAGCGGTATATTATATTTAAGTGAATTATGGACGAGAAAAAATTCACCTTTCGAAAGGGGATTGATACATGAAAACCACCGCTAAAAAAATGTCTGTATTCCAGCTAACCACAATGGTAGCAGCCAATATGCTAGGAGCTGGGATCATTATGTTACCAACTAATTTGGCTCAAGTTGGTACTATTTCAGTTTTATCTTGGCTCGTAACAGCTGTGGGTGCGCTTTTACTAGCGTATATTTTTGCTCAAGCGGGTATGTTCTCCCAAAATAAAGGGGGCATGGGCGGTTATGCAGAACACCGCTTCGGTAAAACTGGACATTTTATGGCGAGCTATGCTTACAGCATATCTCTCATCATTGCTAATATCGCCATCGCGGTTTCTGCCGTAGGTTATGGCGCAGCTTTCTTTGGTGTTGACCTTAATGCAACACAAACAAGCCAAGTAACAATTGTGCTCTTGTGGTTTGCAGCGATTTTGAACTTCCGTGGTAATCGCTTCACAGGTCGACTCAGCAATATGACTATTTGGGGCTCTATTGTTCCGGTTCTTTTAATCGGTACAATCGGCTGGTATTGGTTTGATCCGTCTATCTATTGGGCGGCATGGAACCCAAATGATCTTCCGTTTTACGATGCAGTAAAACAATCCATTTCCCTCACTTTGTGGGGCTTCCTAGGGTTTGAGTCCGCAGCGGCTAATGCTGATGCTGTTGAGAATCCAAAGAAAAACGTACCTATTGCAACTGTTGCGGGTACATTAGCAGTGGCGGTGATTTACATCTTGTCCACAAACGTTATGGCCGGTATCGTTCCTAACGTTGACTTATTAAATTCTAACGCACCATTCGGTTTGACATTCGTATACATGTTCAATGATACAATTGCAAACATCGTTATGGCTGCTATGGTTATTTCTTGCTTTGGCGCTTTACTTTGCTGGCAATTCACATTGTCTCGCGTATTCAAAAGCGCAGCGGAACACGGTTACTTCCCTAAAGTATTCGCTCGTGTAAATAGCAAAGACGCTCCTGTTCGTGGCGTATTCATTTTACTCGCTGTTGAAACATTACTTACTTTGTTCACTGCAAGCGACTCCTTGCGTGAACAATTTGAAATCTTAGTAAACTTAGCTGTTGTAACTAACGTAGTACCGTATGTATTGTGCATCTTGGCAGTACCTACAATGATGCGTATGGCTGGTGTAGCTGAAAGCCGCATTAAACGTTCCAACTACCTGTTCGGCGCAGGCGTTATCTACTGCTTGTATGCAATCTACGCATGTGGCTTTGATGCTATGGTAGGTAGTGCAGTAGCGGTAAGCATCGGTTTCGTGATCTATGTTTTGCGTAAAGCGTGGGATACACGCAGAGCACACCGCTTACAACAAAGTATCGATTAATTAAATAACTCTCGTCTTATAAGAGGCTGTTACTTAGTAACAGCCTCTTTTTGGTATATTAATCAAACTTATTAATTATGATTTTATTGATTATAAATAATTGATAGTTGCTAAAGTGATTAAGAGTTTTTTCGGTATGTATAAAAAAAATTCATGAGAAAATTACCATTATAATAATAATTAATATATATACAGTTGGATACAGTTAATACGGAAAAAATCATATATATAAAGTGATTTGTATGGGTTTATACATAAATAGAGACTTGTTCAGTAATCGATAATTTTTATTAGTATAAAAATTACATTGAAAATCTACGATGTACTAATACCCCTAAGGGGTATATGTATTGTAAACATAATATTAATATAGTATATTTATAATCGATAAAAATGAATGAACTAATGAGTGTCGGTATTACCGAGCGTAAAAGAGGAAAATGGGTGGAAATCCCATACTATGCAAATAGCTGTAATGAGGAGCAAGGTTTCATTATAGGGTCACTGGGAAACTGGGAAGGCCGAAATGTTGCGATGAATCATGAGTCAGAAAGCCTGCTCTAAATGTATGGTACTGCATATACCGTACCTAATTTAGGTTAGTCAGGTGGACTAACCTTTTTTGTTGTTTTCCTATATGCACCTCTGCTATATCGGGAGGGATAAGTATATTAGTTGTTCATTTAGATTATTGTAGTATTTAGAGAGTATAGGAGGAGGCGCCTATGGGCAAACGCTTTGCTAAACAGCTAGGTCAATTCATTGTTACACTGTTTGGCATTACTTTTTTAACATTTTGTCTTACTTATTTAGCACCAGGCGATCCAGTAACGATGCTACTAGAAACGGCAGACACTATCGTGTCTCAGGAGCTTATCGATGAAACTCGAGCTCAGCTTGGGTTAGATAAACCGTTCTTAGTACAATATGCAAACTGGGTTGTGAATGCTGCACAAGGTGACTTAGGGATGAGTTACTCTGCTAAAAAGCCTGTTGTAGATCGTATGCTGGAGGCTTTGCCAGGGACAGTTATGTTAGCAGGTACAGCATTAGTATTTACATTGCTCTATGCATTGCCGGCAGGGATTATAAGCGCCTTAAATCGAAACAAATGGATCGACTATCTGTTGCGCGTTGCTTCCTTTGTAGGCGTGTCTATGCCATCATTCTGGTTAGGCCTTGTACTGATTTATATCTTTGGCCTTAAATTAGGACTTGTTCCTATTGCATCTTCTCGTGTAACTCCTATCGGTGTAATTCTACCAGCCGTTACATTAGCTGTTGTAGTCGGGTCCAAGTACATGCGCCAAGTTCGTCTCGTTATTCTTGAAGAAATGCAAAAGGATTATGTTATCGGCGCACGTGCTCGTGGTGTGAGTGAGATGAAAATTTTATTCGGTCATATTTTGCCTAATGCAGTATTACCACTTATCACTATACTGGGCGTTGTTATCGGTTGGTTATTAGGCGGTGTTGCAGTTATTGAAATGGTATTCTCCTGGCCTGGCCTTGGGAATATGGCAGTATATGCCATTACCATGCGCGACTATCCATTGATCGAAGGTTTTGTGTTGTGGGTTGCCTTAGCATATATGTGTATTAATGCATTAGTTGATGCGTCATATATCTTGTTAGACCCTAGATTAAAAAGGGAGAGAGCATAATGGCAGAATTTATTCAAAAACATAAATTGTTCTCTTTCTATAGCGCCTTGATGATTGTGGTAGTTCTCATAGCTATATTTGCACCATGGCTTGCTCCGGGTGATGCTTTTAGCTCAAATCTGAGTCAAGCATTACAAGCGCCAAGTAGTCAACATTGGTTTGGTACAGATAAGCTTGGTCGTGATGTATTGTCTCGCATCATTTATGGTACACAGTTATCCTTGTTTATGGGTGTCAGTATCGTTGTTATCATGGTAAGCATTGGTACTATTATAGGTGCTGTAGCTGGTTATTTCGGCGGGAAAATCGAAATGGTCCTCATGCGTCTTGCGGACATTATGCTATCCTTCCCGGGTGTAGTATTAGCCATTGCCATTGCTGGTATTTTGGGTGGTAGCATCGTGAATACGATTATAGCGCTATCTGTAGTTGGTTGGGCAAAATATGCTCGTCTTGTACGGTCTATGACGTTGAAAGTTCGCGGTGAAGAGTATGTAACGGCGGCTGTCATGATGGGGGCCTCTACAACGACTATTCTAAGACGTCATATCATTCCCAATATCCTTCCTCTTGTTGTTACAACAGGTGCACTTGATATTGGGGCTATCATGATTGAAGTAGCAGGTCTATCCTTCTTAGGTTTTGGTGCTCAACCGCCAACACCAGAATGGGGCCTTATGCTCAACGAAGGTCGTCAATATTTACAAACCAGTCCATGGCTGATGGCCTTCCCTGGTATGTCCATTCTTATCGTAGTTGCTATCTTTAACCTTTGGTCTGATTCCTTACGGGACGTAGTGGATCCTAAGAACCAAGGTTAGTTACGTGTGATGCTTATTTATAGGTTGTGTTGTGAAAGTTGTTATATAAATAGGCGGTAATAAGGTTTTTCCATTATGACTATTGTAGATTGTAGTGGTCATGATGTGTATGTTTTATGTTTATATGTAATGGTACAAGGAGATTTTACATGAAAAAATCTTGGAAAAAAGCCCTCTTAGCAGGTCTTAGCATTGTAATGATGGGTTCCTTCATCGCTGGTTGCGGCTCTGATAATAGTGGTGCTGCTAATAAGGATGTTTTAAAAGTTGGTGTAACTAACTTCGCATCCACATTAGAACCTACAGAAAACTTCTTCGCATGGGTTGTTATGCGCTATGGTGTAGGCGAAACATTGGCTAAGTTTGACGAACAAATGAAACCTCAACCATGGATTGCATCTAAATGGGAAGTATCCCCAGACCATAAAACGTGGACTTTCACAATCAATGATAAGGTGAAATTCTCTAATGGTAAAAAAGTTGATGCTGCAGCAGTTAAAGCATCTATCGAACGGGCTTTTGAAAAATCCAATCGTGCAAAAACATTCTTCGAATATGACTCTATGGAAGCTAATGGTCAACAATTAGTTATTCATACAACAAAAGAATATCCTAATATGCCTGGCCTTTTAGCGGATCCGTTATTCCTAATCGTTGATGTACAATCTGAAAAAGATGGCCGTAACTTTGCGAAGGAAGGTCCTATTGGTACAGGTCCATACGTAGTTAAATCTTTCACAAAAGAACGTGCTGAGATGGCTGCTAACGAAAACTATTGGGATGGTACAGTACCATTTAAAACTGTAGAAATTCCTTCCATCGATGACCCTAATACTCGCGCTATGAGCTTACAATCTGGCGACGTAGATATGGCTGTTAACATCGGTGCTGGTGAAATTGGTTTATTCCAAAATAACGATAAGTTCAAGGTTGATGAAATCGCATCTCTTCGCGTAGTATTGGCTCGTATTAACCAAAAAGGTGTTCTTGGTGATGACAAAGTACGTGCTGCAGTTATTTCTGCAACAGACCGTAAAAACTATGCTGATGTATTGTTAAAAGGTACATTCATTCCTGGTTCCGCACCAATTCCACCATCCATGGACTATGGCTTCAAAGATTTGAAAGATCCTAATGCGTATAACCCTGAACGTTCTAAACAATTATTAGCAGAAGATGGTTGGAAAGATACTGATGGGGACGGCATCCTTGATAAAGATGGCAAACCATTGACATTTGACTTCGTAGTATATAATTCTCGTGCAGAATTACCACTTTATGCAGAAGCTGTTCAAGCAGACCTTAAAAAAGTGGGTATCGACATGAAAATCAAAACAGTTGACTATAACTTGATTGATAAAATGGGTCAAGATGGCGACTATGATATGCTTATCTCCAACATCGTAACTGCTAATACAGGCGATCCAATCTGGTTCTTAGCTAACTACTGGCATACTAATGTGGATGGTTCCAACCCTCAAAACGGTTCTGGTTACTCCAATCCACAAGTTGACCAATTGTTAGATGCTGCTGAAACTGAATTTGATCCTGCAAAACGTCGTGACTATGCAATTCAAATTCAACAATTATTGATGAATGATGGTGCTGCATTGTTCTTAGGTTACCCTAAAACTAATATCGTTACTGGTTCTTACTTGAAAGGTGCTGTCATGTACCCAAGTGACTACTACTGGATTACTAATAAAATTACAAAATAATAAGGAGCTATAATGGCAGAAAACATACTAACTGTAGAGAACCTTAACATCGCGTACCAAGGTGTGCCTGCTGTTATGGATGTAAACTTTACCTTGGAACGCGGTAAGGTATTGACCATTGTAGGGGAATCTGGATCCGGTAAAACTACCGTGATCCGGGCCCTCATGGGTTTATTGCCTATAGGTGGTGAGGTCACAGATGGTACAATGCTCTTTAATGGTCAAGACCTTCGCACCCTATCTAAGTCTGAATGGAGAGCTATACGTGGTAAAGACATGGCCATGATTTTCCAAGATAGTGGTAGTGCTTTAGACCCAATAGTTCGCATTGGTAAACAGTTTAGAGAATTATTTAAATCTCATATAGAAATTACCAATGATGAATGTGATCGACGAGCAATTGAGTTATTAGAATCTGTTTCTCTCCCTAATGGGGCAGATATATTGCGCCGTTATCCACATGAGTTATCCGGCGGTCAACGCCAACGTGTGGGCATTGCTATGGCATTAGCGCTGGATCCTGCGTTATTAATTGGTGATGAACCTACATCTGCTTTAGATGTAACAACACAATCTCAAGTAGTTATGCAAATGCTAGAACTTGCTAAAGAGCATAATTCTGCTATCGTAATGGTTACGCATAACCTTGGTGTAGCGGCCTATATGTCCGACTATATCATTGTTATGAAAAAGGGCCGTGTTGTTGATGCTGGCACACCGCAAGATATTTTAGAAAACCCATCTAATGAATATACGAAACAATTAAAAGATGCTGTACCAACATTGGAAGGAGGTCGTTACATTGACTAACTACGCTGTAGAATTAAAAAATGTATGTAAACGATTCCCACTTCCTACTGGTGGTGAGCTCGAAGCGTGTAAGAGTATTAATATCACCTTAGAAAAAGGCGAGTCCCTTGGGATTGTAGGGGAATCTGGCTCTGGTAAAACGACTTTGGTTCGTATGATTATGAAGATGCTGCCTATCACAGAAGGCGAGATTTATGTAGATGGTGTAGAGATTCAACATATGAACTCTGAGCAAACGAAAGAATACCGCAAGAAAATTCAAATGGTATTCCAAGATCCATCTGCAGCCTTCAATCCGCGTATGAAGGTAAAGGATATTATTCTTGAACCGTTATACAATTTTGGGCTTCTTGAAAAAGGAAAAGAAGAACAAATCGCAGGTGACTATCTTGAAATGGTAGACCTACCTCGCGAGTTCATGCATCGTTATCCTCATGAAATGTCTGGTGGTCAACGTCAACGTGTGGCCATTGCTCGTGCCATTGTACTTGAACCAGAAATTCTTGTTCTAGATGAGGCAACAAGTGCTCTAGACGTGTCTGTACAAGACTCCATCGCCTATTTACTAGCGCGTTTACAAAAGAAGAAAAATTTAACATATCTATTTATCGCTCATGATATTGCGTTCATTCGTACTATGTGCCACAAGGTGGTCGTAATGTACAAAGGCGCTATCGTTGAAGAGCTAGACGCATTCCATTTAGCCGATGCTAAACATCCTTATACAAAGGTTCTGTTGAGTTCTATCTTTGAAATTGGTAAAGATCATAAGCCACTTACCTTAGAAGAAGCTGGGAAAGCGTAAATTTTGATTATATAAAATAGCAGTTAGCCATTTGGTTAACTGCTATTTTTATATTATCTATTATTTATTATGCGGATAATTTTTCTTCTACATAAATATATCGAAAATTTTCTTAAAAATGATTGTGTTAACGCTAAATATATAGTATAGTTGACTAAGCAATATACCCCTATGGGTATAATTAAAATATACTCATATGAAATGATATACATATACATATAGAGAAAGGTTAGGTGTGTGAATGAAAGGATTACGTAAGGCATTACTGGTTGGTATGATGCTGGGTGTTACGGTCCTTGGTACTGTAGGCTGTATGAATCAATCATCCGATTCATCTAATGATGTATTAAAAGTAGGGGCTATTAGCTTTGCAGGTACATTAGAACCAACAGAAAACTATTTTAGCTGGGCTGTTGTACGATATGGTGTAGGGGAAACACTAATAAAATTTGATGATCACATGAATGCTAGACCCTGGTTAGCATCCTCTTGGAAGCAAAGTGATGATAAGCTGACTTGGACTTTCACCATCAACGATAAGGTTAAGTTCTCTAACGGTAATGCTCTTACTGCTGAGGCCGTAAAGGCGTCTTTGGAACGAACCTTTGCGAAAAGTAAACGGGCAAAAACATTCTTTAATTACACTGAAATGACGGCTAATGGTCAAGATCTCACAATTAAGACCGATAAGCCTTATTATAATTTGCCAAACTTGTTGGGGGATCCATTATTCTTGATTATGGATGTAACTGCTGAGGCAAATGGTCGTGATATTGCGAAGGAAGGTCCTATTGGTACTGGTCCTTATGTAGTGACATCATTTACAAAAGAGCGTGCTGAGCTAGCACGGAATGATAACTACTGGGATGGCAAGCCAGGCTTTGCTAAGGTTGAAATTCCATCTATTAACGATGCCAATACACGAGCTATGGCATTGCAAGCGGGTGATGTAGATATGGCCGTTAGCATTGGACCTGGCGAATATGGTATCTTCCAAAACGATAAGAAATTTACTATTTATGAAGAATCATCTTTACGTGATGTATTCGTTCGGATGAGCCAAAAAGGCAAGCTTAAGAATGCTAATCTTCGAGCGGCCCTCATTGCCGGAGCGAATCGTGAGTCCTATGCAAAGAACCTTATGAAGGATACCTTTATTGCCGGTAAGGCTCCATTGCCACCGTCCATTGATTATGGATTCAATCAATTGCGGGATCCTAATAAATATAATGTTGAACGTGCTAAAGAATTACTTAAACGTGAAGGTTATATTGATACAAATGGTGATGGGATTGTAGATAAAGATGGTGAAAACCTAGTGCTTGATTTCTATGCCTATACATCTCGTCCTGAATTGCCATTATATGCAGAGGCATTACAAGCGGACTACAAAAAAATCGGTGTAGATTTACAAATTAAAATCATAGACTATGCTGTGATTGATACATTGGCGCAATCTGGGGATTACGATATGCTCATCTCTAGTGTAGTTACTGCTAATACTGGCCAACCTGTATGGTTCTTGAAACAATACTGGGGGACCGGTGCTGAGGCAAATGGTTCTGGATTCTCCAATCCACGTTTCGATGAATTGTTAGCTCTTGGTGAAAGTGCCAACGATCCATTAGTGCGTCATAATGCGTTGATCAATGCACAACAATTGATGCTAGATGATTCGATAGCACTCTTCCTTGGATATCCTAAGATTAATATTGTAGGGAATAACAATATCGATGGTATTAAGATATCTCCATCTGAATACTATATCATTACGAAAGACTTAAAACGGAAATAATTTTATTATATAAACCTATAGTAATGAAACTTGTTAATATAATTTAAAGTAGTTGTAGACATATCAAAAGAGGACTAGCCACGGCTAGTCCTCTTTTTGTAGTTAGTTATTTTTTCTTTTGATCTGTTGCATCAAGTTCTGCCATATTTACGACATTTGCTTTACCAACCATTTTGTTATATTTAATAAATAGTTGTGTATATGCTTCGCCGTAGGAAGAGTTGATGATGATATAGTTGCGAGCCTCTGCAACAAACTCTTTCACAGAGTCTTGATACTCACGTACTGCATTTTGTGTTTCTGATGTAGTACCAGGTTGCAATTTATTAATACGTTGTGTAATTTGTTGCAAGTTTGCTTCGACCTTTTGGGTATCTGTATTTCCATCTGGATCGATAAGGTCAATTGTTTGGGCAGTCATGAGATTTAACTCAATAAAGTTAACTGCATTTTCACGTTTTTCCCCTTGATACTCATTCATGCGCTCTGTATAGAGCTCATTATTACGATTATCTAAGGCCAAATCTAACGCATTGTATGTAGCATAGAATTGCTCAGCTAATGGTACATATTGTGCAGCTAATTCATCACTACCTTTGAAATTATCTTTTTCGAAACGACGCTCTACATAGTAGGCTTGCAATTGATCTGCAACAGGAATTAATTGGTCTAGAATCGCTAATACATCGTTAGTTGATTGATTTACATCTTCGTATGGAGTTGGACTATCTTGTTTTGCAGCCTCTAACGCTGTTTTAAGGTCCTTATATTTTGGCAATGTTATTGTCGTATTATGGGACCCATTACGCAACTCTTCAAGAGTTGGTTGTAATTGGTTAGCATAGGCTACACTATACGAATTATATGTGTCTAATGCGACAATGTAAGGACGGATAGCGTTGATTTTGTCGTCAACGGTTGATCGATATAAAATTGTCGTTGTATTGGATGACAAGAGTGTATACACCCCGTAGATCCCACCACCGATAATAGCAATGCCAAGTACAACGGCTGCTATTAACTTGATGTATCCCTTTTTCAACTGCGCACGCTCCTTGAAAACACACTAACTCTTTTGGATCCGTTTGGGCGCACTATGCCCCTAGAGTAATTAGTTACATTATATCATAAACTTACGTCCCAAAAAAGACGTATAGAGCAGAGAATCATAAGGAATAGATGAAATTATTTGATGTGAACATATATTAATATTTATAATTCGCGATTTATAGATGAATAACATTAGAAGAGCTTTATAGAAACAAGTTATTTTGTATAAAAATATATTTTCCTAGACGCTGCAGCTGCGGCTGGTATAATAGCAAGTATAGTATTCATTATATGGGGAGTCTATTATGTCAGAATCGAATCGTTTGCTTAATTTTGCTACGTCTTCAGAACTCATTGCAAACGGGGAAGGGCGCAATGTACTATCTGCTATTGAAGATGGCTTGCGCAATTGTGATGAGTTTTTAATATCTGTAGCGTTTATAACACCAGAAGGCCTACTAACATTAAAACCAATTCTTAAAGAACTAGAAGAGCGTGGAGTACATGGTCGTGTGTTAACGACAGATTATCTTGGTTTTAATAGTCCAAAAGTTTTGGAAGATTTAGGAAGTTTAAATAACATTGATTTAAAGGTGTACTGTACGACTCAGGGGAGTAACCATGGTTTTCACACAAAGGGCTACATTTTTAAAAAGGATGAATCTTACCAGATTATAGTCGGCAGTTCCAATTTAACGATTAACGCATTAAAGAAAAATCGAGAGTGGAATACTCGGTCTGAAGCCCATTGCGATGATACATATGCACGTGAGATTACGGAAGAGTTTGATTTATATTGGAATTCCGAGTTTGCCATTCCCTATGAAGAGTTTATTCCTTGGTATAGGCCTCGATGGGTACGACCAGATCATACTTCACAAAAGAATATTGCTGAACAGTTTAGAAAAGTAGATTTAGTACAATTAGAACCTAATAGTATGCAAGAGCAGTTTATTAATAATTTCAATGAATTGAGAGCTAATAACGCTAAAAGGGGCCTTTTAATTTCTGCGACAGGTACGGGGAAAACTTATGCAGCCGCATTTGCTATGCGTGAAATGAATTCGAAAAGAATATTGTTCTTAGTACACCGTGAACAGATTGCAAAACAAGCAATTAAAAGCTTTGAACGTGTTTTTAATGATAGTTCTATTCACTTTGGACTCGTATCTGGACATGCTAAGATGTATAACGCTACACACGTCTTTTCGACTATGCAGATGATGGGGCGCGACGATGTAATGAAACAATACGATCCAAAGTCTTTTGATTGTATTATTATTGACGAAGTACATCATGCAGGATCTGATAGTTACCAACGTATTATTGATTATTTTAAACCAGAATTTCTATTAGGTATGACAGCGAGTCCTGAGCGGACTGATGGATACGATTTGTATGAGCTTTTTGACCATAATATTATTTATGAAATTCGGTTACAACAAGCCTTAGAAGAAGATTTACTTTGTCCATTCCACTATTTTGGGATTAGTGACTTATGGGTAGATGCTCAAGAAGACTTATCAGATATGGAGGTATCTTTCTCTAATTTATCTACAAAAGAGCGAGTCGATAAGATTATTGAAAAGATTCGTTACTTCGGTCATAGTGGGAGTCGAGTAAAAGGACTTGTGTTCTGCAGTAATAGAGTTGAGGCCAAAGAACTATCTGATGCTTTTAACGAACGAGGTGCGTATCGTACGATCTGTCTAACTGGTGAAGATAGTCAAGAAACTCGAGAAAAAGCTATTGCTCGATTAACAGGTACTGGCGACTATGAAGGTAGACTTAGCGAGCAATTAGACTACATTTTTACTGTAGATATCTTTAATGAAGGTGTCGATATCCCTGAAATCAATCAAGTTATTATGCTTCGTCAGACTGAAAGCCCAATCGTATTTATTCAACAGTTAGGGCGTGGTCTCCGTAAGTT
>USAV01000027.1 GCA_900552715.1 uncultured Veillonella sp. | reverse complement strand
ATGCCCTTATTAAGTAATATACTGTCTTCACTTTCGAACTTGGCCTTCTCCAAATACAAAGTATTTATATGATGTTAGTGCTTGTAATCCCATTGGACCACGAGCATGGAGCTTTTGAGTACTAATACCGATTTCAGCACCAAAACCAAATTCAAAACCATCAGTAAAACGCGTTGAAGCATTATGATACACAGTAGAGCAATCTACTAAGTTCATGAATACTCTTGCACGCATCGGTTCATCTGTTACGATAGCCTCAGAGTGATGTGTGGAATAACAATTAACATGATTGATAGCTTCTTCAAGATTTTCAACAATACGTACATTTAAGTCCATATCGTTATATTCGGTATGGAAGGAATCCTCTGTTAAAGGAATTGTATTCTCCATATATTGAGCTACATCTGTATCACCGTGAATGCGAACGCCATATTCTTGTAGAGCCATATCAAGACGTGGTAAAAATTCACCGGCTACCGCTTGGTGTACTAGCAATGTTTCCATAGAGTTACATACAGACGGACGTTGTACCTTTGCATTAATTGCAATTTCTAATGCCATATCGAGATTAGCATATTCATCTATATATGTATGACATACACCACTACCAGTTTCAATAACAGGAATACTACTTTCCTCTACAACACGACGAATGAGTCCAGCTCCACCACGAGGAATGATGACATCAATATATTCACGTTGGTGTAATAATACACCAACCATATCCCGATCTAGAACTTCAACAAGTTGAATAGCATCTGGCGTAATTCCTAAAGATTCTAAGGTATTGCGCATAATAGACACAATAATTTGGTTAGTATGGAATGCCTCTTTACCACCGCGCAATATAGTAGCATTTGCAGTTTTTAAACAAAGTACACCAGCATCGATAGTCACATTGGGGCGCGCTTCAAAAATAATACCAATAACACCAAAAGGTACTGCTCTTTTTTCTATAGTCAAGCCATTAGGACGTGTAATCGTTTCCATAACAGATCCCACAGGGCTTTCAAGAGTCGCCACTTGACGAACACCTTCTGCCATTTGAGCAATACGATTAGGTGTTAATGTTAATCGATCAATCATGGTTTGAGGTACATTATAATCGCCAGATTTATCTAGATCTAATTGATTAGCGGCCATAATTTCATCGGTTTGTGCTTCTACAGCATCAGCGATTGCCAATAATGCAGAATCTAATGTACCTTGATCAATTTGAGCCAATTCAAAGGATGCCGCTTTAGCTCTTTGACCCATATCTTTACAAATTTCTTCATACTGGTTCATAGGATATCCTCAATGTAATAAAACTAGATTATTACGATGTACTGCTTCATCATAGGTTGTATTAATACCTAAAATTTTAGCTATATCATTTGTATTATGACCTTTAATGGCCTTCATATCTTCGATGCCATAGTTAATAAGACCTCGACCGATTTCTTTACCATCATGGTAAATAGAGATGGTATCACCAGGCCCAAATGCCCCATCTACATCAATAATACCAGCTGGTAAAATGCTAGCACCTTTATCTAATACAGCACGAGCGCAACCATCATCAATAGTGATTGATCCTTTTAATCGTTTACCAAAGGCAAGCCAGTGATGTTTTCCTGATAAGCCAGCATCATGTGCTTCAAAGAGGGTACCAATATTTTCACCCTTACATACACGACGAACAGAATCTTCCAATTCACCAGATGTGATTACCATAGGTACGCCAGAGTTTGTAGCCATATGAGCCGCTTTAATTTTAGTATACATACCACCAGTGCCCATGTTAGAACCAGCACCACCTGCAATAGCATAGGTTTCATCAGTAATTTCAGAAACTGTATCTATCAAAGTCGCCTCTGGATGAGTTGCTGGATTAGCTGTATATAAACCTTCAATGTCAGACAAAATGATAAGTAAATCAGCATCTACAATGCCTGCCACAGTAGCAGATAGAGTATCATTATCGCCAATTTTAAACTCTTCAATGGCAACCACGTCATTCTCATTAATAATAGGAATAACATTAAGTTGCAATAACGTATGTAATGTATTACGCAAATTAAGATAACTATGGCGCCCAGTACTATCTTCTTTTGTTAAAAGGATTTGACCTACTGTACGACCATATTCACGAAACATACGCTCATACATATGAATGAGAATACCTTGTCCTACTGCTGCTGCAGCTTGTTTTAAGACAAGGTCTCTAGGTTTTTCCTTAAATCCTAAAGGGGCCAGTCCAGCGCCGGTGGCCCCTGAAGAAACAAGGATAACCTCTTTACCTTGGTTAGCCAAATCAGATAATTGACGAACTAATCGTTCAATGCGCTCTAAGTTTAAATGACCATTAGCATAACAAAGCGTACTACTGCCTACTTTAACTACTATTTTTTTTGCGTTGATGATAGTACTGCGCATAGAATAACCTCCTAGGGCTAACAGGTTATGAAGACCCCCATACAATACATGTTAGTAATATGACGATTTATTTAGGTAGAATAATTTTTGGTTCTTTTTTAGCTTTATATAAAACACCGTTAAAACCAATGACTTGTACTAATTCAGCACCAAGCATATCAGCTAACTCTTGGAAAATCGTCTTATCTTCAGGGCTATTGTTGTGTAGTTTAACCTTGATTAACTCACGAGCCATTAATGCTGCACGAGCACTATCAATAACACTATTTTCTAAACCATTTTTACCAATTTGAACTACTGGTGGCATTGTTGCTGCCAAAGAACGTAAATACCGTTTTTGTTTTCCTGTCATTATTACTCCTACTCTTGGAATGTAAAGCGTTGATCGCCAATCACAACTTCATCACCGTCTTTACAACCTTTTTCTTTCAATTTAGCATCGAGCTCCATAAAACGCCAAATGCGTTGGAATCTGCGAAGAGATTGATCATCACTTAAGTTTGTCATTGCCACTAAGCGTTCAATACGTTTACCTGTAATATAGAATGCAGCATCATCACCACGTGTAATAACGAATTCCACATCAGGTTTTGCTTCGTATACTACTGTATCATCAGTTGCTTCCGGTTCTGGTTCATAATTTTCTACATAGTAGTAAGCTCGTTCCATAAGCTCTGGTAAACCTTCACCACTTAATGCATTGATAAGGAATACTTCATATCCTTTATCTTCAAAATATTTTTTTGTATCAGGAATTGTTGTATCATCAAAGACCATATCAATCTTATTGAGTGCAACAATTTGTTTTTTATTGGCTAATTTTTCAGAATATTTACGAAGTTCTTCATTAATAGCATCAAAATCAACCTTTGGATCGCGCCCCTCCATACCAGATACATCAAGGACGTGAATTAAAATATTAGTCCGTTCTACATGACGCAAGAAGTTATGCCCTAGGCCAACACCTTCGCTAGCCCCTTCAATAAGGCCTGGAATATCGGCTAATACAAAACTGCGATCTCCAGAGATTGTTACTACCCCAAGTACAGGTGTCAATGTAGTAAAGTGGTAAGCAGCTACCTCTGGTTGAGCTTTAGAAACCTTACGTAAAATACTAGACTTACCAACAGATGGATAGCCTAATAAACCAACATCTGCCAATACTTTAAGCTCTAGTTGCAACCAGAACTCTTCACCAGGTTCACCCTTTTCTGCGAATGTAGGTGCACGGTTAGCACTTGTTTGGAAGCGTGCATTACCACGGCCACCACGACCACCTTTAGCAATAACAAACGTATCACCATCGTTAACGAGGTCACAGAAAATTTTACCTGTTTCTTCTTCTTTAATTACAGTCCCCAATGGAACCGGGATAATCAGTGGCTCAGAACCGCGACCATGCTTGTTGGAGCTTTCACCATTACCACCAGCAGGTGCCTTAAACTGACGTTTATATCTAAAGTCTACAAGAGTATTAATATTCTTGTCCGCTTTAAAAATAACGTCTGCCCCTTTACCACCATCGCCGCCACTAGGGCCGCCATTTGGCACGTATTTCTCACGGCGGAAGCTAGACATGCCGTCCCCACCGTCACCGGCCTTAACAAAGACACGCGCTCTATCTATAAACATACTTTAACTCCTATGCATTATTGCTGTAATAACTCTAATGCTTTTTTAATTTGAATATCATCTAATGTACTAGATGGATTTACACCTTTTGGTAAATCCAGTTCTACATCAGGTTTAATACCAATGCCGTCAATAACACGGTCATTTGGTGTATGGTATTTGGCAATAGTTACCTTAACACCTTCATTATCAAGGCTAGGGTAAATAGTTTGAACTGTACCCTTACCATATGTATTAGTACCTAAAATAGTACCTAGTTTACGGTCTTGAATAGCACCAGCTATAATTTCAGATGCACTAGCAGACCCTTTGTTAACAAGAACTACTAATGGCATAGCTACGTCTGGACCATTAGACTTATAAACCTCTTTTTTCCCAGCTCTATTTTGTACGGTTACTAGTGTTCCTGGAGGCATAATATAATTAGAAATCTTTTCTGTAGTAGATAATAAACCACCAGGATTATCTCGAAGGTCTAAAATTAATTCCTTCATACCTTGAGCTTGTAATTCTTTAAATTGTGTTTCAAAATCATCAGCCGTATTTTCAGCAAATTGACTAATACGAATATACCCTACTGTACTTGTGAGCATTTTGCTTTTAACAGTAGGTAACACAATGGATTCACGGGTAATATCAAAGTGCAATTTTTCACCATTACGCTCTATATCAAGGGCAACAACGGTACCAGCCTCGCCGCGAATTCGAGAGGATGCATCTTCGACAGTAATATCGCTTGTGGATTGACCATCAATAGCAATAATATGATCACCGGGTTTTATGCCCGCTTTGAAAGCTGGTTGATCTTCCATAATACTAACTGCATATAAACCTTTATCATCATGACCAAGAACCATGCCTACACCTGCATAAGTGCCAGATGTTTGCATTTTCATGGACTTAAATTCGTCAGCATCTAAATAAATACTATGGGGCTCTCCCAAAGAGCCAATTAAGCCTTTAAGCATACCATCATAAAGGGTCGCTTTAGACATCGGTGTCATAAAGACTTGACTCGCAGCATAGTAGGCTACAAATAGTCTTGGTAATCCCCAGAATGAACCAGATAAGTACCAAAACGTAAGCCACATAATAACGATGCCGGAGCCTATATATTTCAATAGACTCCATAACACCGTACGTGTATCAAATTTCATATTATAAATATCCCATAGGATCAACAGGATCCCCACTTATACGAACTTCAAAATGTACGTGTGGCCCAGTACTATTACCAGTGCTACCAGCATAGGCAATAACTTGACCTTTAGATACATCTTGTCCTTCAGAGACAGCAAGCTCAGAATTATGGCCATAAAGGGTGGACATACCATTACCATGGTCGATAACTACAGCGTAACCATAGCCACCCATCCAACCAGACCAAACAACAGTACCTCCATCAGCAGCATGAACTGGTGTACCTTCATCAACACCAATATCAATACCGGAATGGTAGATAGTTGTACCCCAAATTGGATGTGTACGATAGCCATATGGTGAAGTAATTTCACCACTTACAGGCCAACCAAGTTGACCAGACCCTTGTACCCAAGAGTAGCTTGGTGCAGACTGTTGAGCCGCAGCTGCCGCTGCTGCTTCTGCAGCTGCACGAGCTGCCGCACGTTCCGCTTGACGCGCTTTTAAGAGAGCTGTAATTTGAGCGGAAGAAGCATTAAGTTCTTCCACAGCTTGCATTGCAGTAGCACGATCATTTTGTGCCTTCTGAAGAACTACTTCTCGTTCTTTTTTCTTTTGTTCAATTTCAGCTTGTTTTGCTACAGCAGCTTTTTCAAGCTCTACTAACTTAGCTCGAGATTGCTCAAGAGCCTGTTTACGAGCAGCAATTTCAGCACGTTCTTTTTTAATTTCATCGATTAACTTAATGTCAGAATCAATGATTCGTTTTAAGATCTCTAATCGATTTGCAAAATCGCTAAAGTCTTTAGATCCAATGACAACATCTAAATAGCTTAGACGTCCATTGATATAAATATCTCGTACACGCTTATAAAATACGGATTCTCGTCCTTCTAATCGTTTTTGTGCTTCTGCGAGTAACTTTTCATTAACAGTAATATCATTTTCAACGGCTACACGTTGCTGTTGAATAGATTCTAACTGTTGTTGGGCCTGACGTAGTTGCTCTTCAATTTGTCGCAACTGTTCAGATACACTTACAATGACAGTTTCTGCATCCGCTTTAATAGAATTTTGTTGATTAACTTGTTGTTGAATTGAATCTAATTGATTCGTTAAATCCTCATCTTCGGCAACGATATATAGTGGTGTTCCCAGTACCACTATACCTGTTAAAATTGTTGCTACAAGGCGAGATTTGATTATGTTGTATTTCATAAACATTACACCTTCATGTATTGTTTTAAAGAAATCGTACTACCAATAGCACCTACTACTATGCCACCACCTAAAATATAGATAGCCACATCATAGAAGAATGGGAACATTGGTACTAATGGGAAGAATGCTAAGGACTCAGAAACTTCCATAGTAATGAAGTGGTAAAACTCACCTACACAAAGTACGGCGATTACAGCCCCAACTAAGCCCAACAACATACCTTCAATCAAGAATGGCCAGCGAATAAAACCATTGGTTGCACCAACATATTTCATGATGGCAATTTCTTTACGACGGGCGAATACAGTCAAGCGAATTGTATTAGAAATGATAAATAATGTAGCTGCTGCTAAGAATGCGATTAATACAATACCACCAATTCTGATTACTTGAGTAATGCGGAATAGTTCTTCTACAATATCTTGACCATAATGTGTACTTTCAACACCTTGGAATGTAGTGGCTAATTTAGCTGTAGCCTTAACATCACTTGGGTTATCAAAGGTTAATACATAAGAGTTTGGCAATGGATTTACATCACCTAATGCATTTACTAATTGTTGTTGATCACCGAGGCGTGCTTTGAATTCCTTCATAGCTTGCTCTTTATTAACAAACTCTAAATGCTTAAGATTTGGTATAGCTTTAATTTGCTTACCTACCGCCATAATTTGGTCAGTTGTTAACCCATCTTTTAAATAAATACTCAATTGAACTTGGTTTTCTAAACTAGATGCCATGTTATTTAGATTGATAACACCGCAAAGGAATACACCAAGCATAAATAGAGATAAAGCCACTGTAGAAATAGATGCTAACGTCATAAGACCGTTACGCTTCATAGATTTGAGGGCTTCTTTAAAAAAGTATTTCAATGTTCTAGGCTTCATTAATTTCTGCACCTCTCATATTATCACTTTGAACGCGACCATCTTTAAGACGAATAACACGTTTATTTAAATACGAAACAAGATCCATATTATGGGTAACCATAATAACAGTTGTGCCAAAATTATTGATATGCTTAAACAAATCTACAATACCTTTACTTGTATCAGGATCTAGGTTACCAGTCGGCTCATCAGCAATGAGTACAGATGGACGATTTACAATAGCGCGAGCAATAGCAACACGTTGTTGTTCACCACCAGATAGATCCTCTGGTAAATCATTTGCTTTATCAGACAAGCCAACAAGCTCTAGTACATGACTCACCTTTTCCTTAATTACCTTTGGTTTTTCTTCAATTACTTCAAGAGCAAAGGCAATATTTTCTGATACCGTTTTGTTTGGTAATAAACGGAAATCTTGGAATACAACACCAAGTTTTCTACGTAATTTTGGAATTTTACTACGCTTCATACGCGTAACATCAAAATCATCAACAATGACAGTACCAGAATCAGGTACCACTTCATGAGTTAACAATTTAAATAGAGTTGATTTCCCTGCACCGCTGTGACCACAAATGAGGACAAATTCGCCCTCATTTATAGTTAAACACACATCGTCTAATGCAACAGAACCATTATCATAGACTTTACTAACATTCTTAAATTCAATCATGGGATCCCCTTTGATTATTTACGAGTGATTACACGTTTTACTGCTTCTACAATGTCTTTTGCTGTCAAACCATATTTAGCCATCAATTCTTTTGGTGTACCACTCTCCCCAAATGTATCTTGGACACCAACGAATTCCATAGGAACAGGCTTATTAGCCACAACAACTTCAGACACAGCAGAACCAAGACCACCAATGATATTATGTTCTTCTGCTGTTACAATAGCACCTGTTTCAGTAGCTGCTTTTACAATTGCCTCTGCATCGATAGGCTTAATAGAAGCCATATTGATAACCCGAGCAGACACATTAGATTCAGCTAATGTTTTAGCCGCCTCAACAGCAGGTCCAACCAAGGCACCACAAGCGATGATAGTTACATCAGAACCGTCTACTAATGTAGTAGATTTACCAGGTACGAATGTATAACCTTCCGCAGTTACATCATCTACACCAGCACGTCCTAAACGAACATATACAGGACCTTCATAAGATGCAGCCCATTCAACTACTGCTTCTGTTTCACGTTCATCAGCAGGTACTACTACAGTCATATTAGGTAAAGTACGCATACAAGAAATATCTTCCAAGCTTTGATGTGTAGCACCATCTTCACCTACAGTAATACCAGCATGTGTAGCACATACTTTTACATTCAATTTTGGATAACATACAGCATTCCGAATTTGTTCAAACGCACGACCTGTTGCAAACATAGCAAAGGAAGAAACAAATGGAATTTTGCCTGCTGCTGCAAGTCCGGCACCAACAGAAATCAAGTTTTGTTCTGCAATACCTACATTAAAGAATCGATCAGGGCAGACATTTTTAAATGTATCAGTTTTAGTAGATTTAGATAAATCTGCATCTAATACGATAATATTTGTATTTTCTTTACCAATGCGAGCTAACGCATTACCATATGCTTCACGTGTTGCTTTACCCATTATTGTACCCCCATAATTTCATTAACAAAGGTTTCACCTTGCTCTGCACTAGGTGCTTTACCATGCCAACCTGCTTGGCCTTCCATTTCAGCTACGCCTTTACCTTTTACAGTATGCATTACGATACAAGTTGGACCTTCTGTGAAAGCTTTAGCAGATTCAATAGCATTATGAAGTTCATCAAGATCATGACCATTGACTTCAATAACATTCCAATTGAATGCTTTAAATTTCTCAGGAATTGGCAATGGAGAAAGTACTTTAGTAATATCACCATCGATTTGAAGGCCATTAAAATCAACAAAAGCAGTCAAATTATTGAGTTTATAATGACCAGCAAACATTGCTGCTTCCCATACTTGACCTTCTTCAAGCTCGCCATCACCTAAAATGGAGTAAACGCGATAATCAGCATTGTCAATTTTGCCTGCCAATGCCATACCACATGCGGCAGAAATGCCTTGGCCTAAGGAACCTGTAGACATATCTACGCCAGGAGTATGTTTCATATCAGGATGGCCTTGTAACATATGGTCAATTTTACGTAAATTCAAAAGTTCTTCTTTAGGAAAATAACCTTTTTCAGCCAATGTAGCATATAAAGCAGGAGCTGCATGACCTTTAGAAAGGACAAAACGATCTCTATTTGGAGCTTTTGGATTTGCTGGATCTACATTCATTTCTACATAGTACAACAAGGCCATCACATCAGCGATAGATAAAGAACCACCTGGGTGACCGGATTTTGCTGCCGTTACAGACTGAACAATACTAACGCGAATAGCTTTTGCCTTCTCTTGAACTAGTTGTTTAACATCTTGTGTTAATGTAGCCATAGAGACCTCACTTTCTGGATTGGATCCAATATATTAATAATCTTTAAGTAATGAAATAGCGATTTCTGCATTGCGTTGAGAGTTTAAACGCAATGCTTCAATACGATCATAAGAGGATTGATACTCTTCTCTGGAATTTAAGAGCTTATGACATCGCTGATATAGCGCCTCTTCTCTAAGATGTGTCATTGTTCCTATTGGTTCCTGACCAATCATATGTAAGAAGCTTGTAATTTTAGGATCGTAGGAAATACCAATAACAGGTTTCCCCATTAAAGAGCTAAATACTAGAGCATGAAGACGTATACCAATCATTAGGTCCACATTCCCCGATAAGGATACTTGTTCCTCTGTAGAGAATGGGCCTTCAAGAACAATAGCCCCCTTTGGCATATAATTAGCGATAATTTTAGCTTCTTTTGTATCCTCTGGATGAGACATAGGAATAAAAATAATTTCTACCTCATCTTGCTCTTGTAATCGGCTCAACACATTGGCTAATGATTCACGATATTCTGTATCATCTTTCCAACTACGAACAGCAACACCAATTCGTTTTGGATTCTCTATAGATTTAGGTAGTTTAGATGTATAGCCTTCTAAAATACGTTTACCAATAGACAAATTTGCCGGTTGCATAGCCAAAACAGCATCAGCTGTAACCTCTACATCTTCAATTCCTAAGGACTCTAATTCAGATTTTGAAATAGAATCACGAACTGTAATGGTATCCACAAATCGCAATATAAAGCTAACAGCACTTCGTGTAGAGGGACGATTTAAAGGCCCAATACCTTGAGAGTAAAGCATTACCTTTTTTCCCATCATTTTAGCTAAAGCCATAATACTTAAATAGTAATATGTATTACGAATACTTGTAGCATCTTGTAAAAGACTGCCTCCACCACTGATCACTAAATCAGAATTGGCAATAGCCTTTAGAATACCGAATGCAGAAAATGTTCCAACCGCATGAATGTTATGTTTTTTGCTTGTCTCTGTAGGATTACCAGAAATAACCGTAATATGCGCATCTGCTTCCTCTTTGCGAATGGCATCGATAATGGCACAAAGCATTGCTTCATCGCCAGCATTACCAAAACCATAATAACCAGAGATAACAATATTACTCATGGTCAACCTCCCGCGCTTGGAACCATTGTGTTACGTACATCATGAAACGTACAGCAATGATAAGAAGCAAACCTAAGAGAGCACCAATTAATAAACCATCATATCCACGCATAATAGACATGAATACAGGAGTTCTAATATGACAGAATGTTTCAACCATTGAAGCTATGCCGATAACACCTGCAATAGTTAATAAGAAATGGATTACTGTAGGCCATTTACGTAAGAATGCAAACGTAGCCAACATTAATGCTGGGTGACCAATAATGAACTCTTTTTCTCTAGGTCTTGCATACAATGTATTTTCAAGGAAACGACGAAGCATAAGTTCAAATCCTGGTACAGGAACACCTGCTGTATGACCACTGCGGCCAACAAATACCCATGCCACGCCACCAAGAGCAGCCATTACAAAGAATACGTAAAATTTAACATCCATTGTTAAGAATTCAACTACAAATTTCTTTGCTTCTTCTTTAGAGTTAATCATACGACCTTTCCACAAAGGGAAACGTTGTAAGTACGCGATGATCACCAATACAATTGGAAGTACAAATGTTAACTTAACACCTCTAAAGATAGCAAATTCCATAAAGAATTTCGTATTTCCTAATAAAGATGCAATATACATACCGCCAATAGCCGCAAATAATGCAGCAATTACGAGATAAAGCACTGCTAATACGGTAGATTTAATAGCACCTAATGGACGAGCTCCATCATAACGACGCCATTCCTCCATCAAGCGAATCATGGCACCTACAGGAGCCATAATAGCACTAGATAAAGCCCAGATTTGAGTAATCAATGTACCACTTGTAATGATGAATAATACTACAGATACAAGGGAAATGCCAAAGAATGCTACCAATTGTGTATGTTTACGCATTGGAACTAACATTTGAGCAACATAAACGAATAGCGCAATAGCACCAATCATTGTGATGACTACTAATAAAGGATTTGGCGTATAAGGAGGATAAATATCAGCAGGACCGAATTCATAACCTTTAGTAGATAATTTTTCAGTGGTCATCCCAATATAGTTAATAGTTGTTTGTAATACTGTTTCATTGTTTACACCTGTTTCATACATAGGGAATAAGTTAAAACGAATATTACGTTCAATATCACTAATATAGAATCGTTGAGCTGCTTCTTCTGGAGTGATTTTCTTTAATTCATCCTTAGCAATTGTATATACACGGCCCACACTATAATTATCTTTAGCAGCCATTTCCAAGAAACCTTGTTGTGGCTCATATTGAAGTTGGTTAACGGCTTCAATACCAACTAGAGGAATATGATTCTTATGTAATAGTTCTAATGTTTCATCCGATAAATTAGGAGCTCCTAGGGCCTCTTTACCAGCAAAGATCATGCCTGTTACATGTGGAATTCCTTCAAGACGCTTAAACACATATTGGAGGTCATCTGATGTTACATTTCTGTAGTTTGTAGGACGAACTATAACATTAAATCCACGATTAGCAACTTCTTGAGCTTGTAGCTTGGAAATACCAAGATTCATTTTTAGATAGCTATCAGCAGTAGCACCATATAATTCAAGGACCGGACCAATACTAGTATTAAGCTCTTTAACTTTATCTTTACCAATACGATGATACAAGTCTTCGCGAATTTCTTTATAATAGCCTTCTTTACCTGAAATTAATGCTACATAGGTTGCACCATGTTTAACGGATGCCCCATTAATACGCACTGCATCCATCTCTTCGGAGCTTAACACCTTAACTTGACCAGCATCCTTAGCTTTTTCTAAGGTACGATCATAAATGGCGAATGCTGTTACACCTGCATTACGAAGTGCATCAAAAGCCTCTTGTTGACTACGCTTTTCAAAGGCATTAGCTCTTAGAACAGCATCATAATCTACGATATTTTCAATATGATTTTGAGATTTTTCAATCTGATGGCGTTCAAATACTAAATATAAAGAGGATACAAGTCCCACTATAATACAGAGTATTAGAATCCAAGAGTACTTACTTTTTTGTGTATTCCGATGATTCACGATAAATCCTTTCTAATTAAGTACAGGTTTAACTTTGATGTGAATTTCACCATTATCAACAGTTAAGCTTTCAGCTTTCACAGGAATTGGGAAGTTATTAAAGTTATAAACTTCTGTAGCCTCTAATACATTAGATGTCAAACCTGGGATAGTAGCACCATTAATGGTGAACTTTTTAGGTGCAAATAGTAAAGTATTATCCTTTAATTCTAAGTTGCCATCTAATTTAACAGAACCTTTAAATACCATACCAACATTCATGTTACCAGTTAAGCTGATGTTATCTTTATTGATGTTTACTTTTACATCTTGAATTTCACTACCAGCTTGAGTGCTTAAGAATTTAGCCAAATCTTCATTAGTTACAGTACCTTCGATACTAGAACTACCTACACTTACTACATCAATTTCTTGGCTAGCCAATAATGAAATTGGATTTACAAGAATTTGTGTTGCATCATAATTGAAGTTTGCAAAGTTTAATTTACCAAGTTTTACATCATCTAAAGAACCATATACATGATCAGCTTCACCATAGAGTAATTTAAATCCTGGTTGAGACTCAACATTTACCGTTTGAGCAGATGGTTTTAGTGAATCATTTAACTGTTTTTCAATACGGGAACTAATATAAGAAGGTAATAAAAATTGAGTTGCTGCTGCTAAAGCAATAATCAGCACTAATAGGAATAGTAAAAACTTTTTCATAAGAACTCCTAAATTGTTAAATTCGCTTCTTTTTTCAAGAAACCTTCCATAAATTGATCTAAATTACCATCCATAACGGATTGTACATTCCCTGTTTCAACCCCTGTGCGATGATCCTTAACGAGATTATATGGGTGGAATACATACGACCGAATTTGACTACCCCATTCAATCGCTTGATAGGTACCACCAATTTGCTCTTTAAGTTCTGCTTGTTTTTCTAATTCTAATTCAAATAATTTGGCGCGCAATAATCGTAATGCTTGTTCCCTATTTTGCATTTGAGAACGTTGGGTTTGACACTGTACTACGATACCTGTTGGTCTATGCGTCATACGTACAGCAGAATCAGTTTTATTAATATGCTGACCACCAGCACCGCTAGCTCTATATGTATCTACTTGTACATCTTTCATATCAATATTAATTTCTACTGTATCATCAATTTCCGGCATTACATCAACAGCAGCAAAGGATGTATGACGACGTGCAGCAGCATCAAATGGTGAAATACGTACTAGACGATGTACACCTTTTTCAGATTTCAAATAACCAAAAGCATTTTCACCTTTAATTAAAAATGTAGCAGATTTTGTGCCCGCCTCATCACCTGGTTGTTCATCCATCAATTCAATAGAGAATCCTGCTTTTTCAGCCCAACGCAAGTACATGCGAATTAGCATGGAACACCAATCTTGTGCCTCTGTGCCACCTGCACCGGCATGGAATGTTAAAATCGCATTATTAGCATCATATTCACCACTAAGCAATAAAAGAACTTCTTGTTTCTCTACAGTTTCTTCTATTTGTTGAACATAATCCTTGATTTCACCTTCTAGAGAACAATCATCTTCCTCTATTGCCATCTCAAGCATTACATTAGCATCTTCAATATCACTAACAAGTTGTTTATAGCTTTCTACAGCATTTTTCAATTGTGTGGCTTCTTGAGAAATCTCACGAGCCTTGTCTGGGTCATCCCAAAATGTAGGGTCGCTCATTTGCACATCAAGTGTAAAGATTCGATCTTCTTTCTGAGCGATGTTAAAGTGAATCCCTCATTCCATAAATACGTTCTTCTAGATTAGAAATAATAGGTTTTAAATCTTCTAACAATTTATGTTCACCACCTTTAACTTATTAGCTTATTACATCGATAAACTATCACCTTAATAAAATAGAAAAATGGCCGTTGCCCAGAAGGAAATCCCATTGAGCAACGTGCCATTCACAAATCTTAATCTATGTTTTGTGGCTCCAACACATCTTCATGATGGGGTTGTGCACCTTCTAAGTGGTCAACTGGTTCTTCAATTTCTTGAATCAATTGTGCACGAATTTTGTACAACGCCATGATTGTTTCATCTTGGATAGCAGCAATCATGTTTTGGAACATATCAAAGGCTTCAAATTTATATTCCACCAATGGATTTTTTTGGCCATATGCACGAAGGCCGATACCTTCACGCAACATATCCATATTATCCAAATGTTCCATCCATTTGTTATCAACAACGCGCAACATAATAGCCTTTTCAAGTTGGCCAAACATAGCATCACCAAGCATATCAACGCGATCTTGGTACTCAGCATGAGCAATTTCAAGCAAGCGTTCTAATAATTCTTGACGACTATATTCTTCCATATCTTGAGGAGTCATAATATCTTCGGTTAAGAAATATTGACTCAAGTGCTTGTAGAGACCTTCGTAATCCCATTCTTCTGGATATAATTTTTCATCTGCATAAGCATCTACAGATTCAGTAACAAGTTTATCAATCATTTCATTGATTGTGTCACGTAAGGACTCATTACGTAAAATACGACGGCGTTGTTCGTATAATACTTCACGTTGTTGATTCATAACATCATCATACTCGAGTACATATTTACGAATATTATAGTTATGATCTTCTACTTTCTTTTGAGCTCGTTCAATAGATTTAGTAATCAAAGAATGCTCAATCGGTTCATCCTCTTCCATGCCAAGTTTATCCATGATGCCTGTAATATTGTCAGCACCAAAGATACGCATCAAATCATCTTCTAAGGATAAGAAGAATTGAGAGGAACCTGGGTCACCTTGACGACCAGCACGACCACGCAACTGATTATCGATACGGCGACTTTCATGACGTTCAGTACCTAAGATGGCCAAGCCACCTAATTCAGGTACACCTTCACCTAATGTAATATCAGTACCACGACCTGCCATGTTTGTAGCAATTGTTACCATGCCCATTTGACCAGCATTGGCAACAATTTCAGCTTCTTTTTCATGATGTTTAGCATTCAATACTTTATGTGGTACGCCTGCACGTAATAACATATCTGAAAGCTCTTCAGATTGTGTAATAGATGTAGTACCAATCAAAATAGGTTGACCAGTTTGATGTCGTTCTACAGCATTACGTACTACGGCACGATATTTAGCAGCCTTAGTTTTAAAGATTTGATCTGGCAAATCTACACGGGCTAATGGTTTATTTGGAGGAATAGGCAATACTTCCAAACCGTAAATATCGATGAATTCTTTTTCCTCAGTCTTAGCTGTACCAGTCATACCAGCAAGCTTTTTATACATACGGAAATAGTTTTGGAATGTAATAGAAGCCAATGTTTGGCTTTCACGTTCAACCTTCAAGCCTTCTTTAGCTTCGATAGCTTGATGTAAGCCATCAGAATAACGACGACCAAACATCAAACGACCTGTAAATTCATCGACGATAACAACTTCACCATCTTTAACTACGTAATCAGTATCGCGATGCATCATAGCATAAGCACGTAAAGATGCACCAAGTAGATGGTTTAACTCGATGTTTTCTGCATCATACAAGTTTTCAACACCAAGCATTTTTTCGACTTTTGCGATACCAGAATCAGTAGGTGCAATAGTCTTTTGTTTTTCATCAATTGTATAATCTTCATCTTTTACAAGATGAGGAACAATTTTAGCTAACTTGTAGTAATTATCTGTGGAACGTTGACCAGGACCAGAAATAATTAATGGAGTTCTCGCTTCATCGATAAGAATAGAGTCAACTTCATCGACAATTGCGTAATTCAATGGACGTTGTACCATTTGAGATACATCAGATACCATGTTATCGCGCAAATAGTCAAAACCAAACTCATTATTTGTACCATATGTAATATCACATGCATATGCTTCTTTACGTTGGTTATAATCGAGATTAGCCACAATAAGACCTGTAGAAAGGCCTAAGAAGTTATATAAACGACCCATTTGTTCACTATCGCGAGTAGCCAAATAATCATTTACTGTAACAACATGTACGCCGTTACCTGTCAATGCATTTAGATATACTGGCAATGTAGCAACTAATGTTTTACCTTCGCCAGTACGCATTTCTGCGATATTACCTCTATGAAGGCAAATACCACCGATCAACTGCACATCAAAATGACGCATGCCTAACACACGTTTAGATGCTTCGCGAACTACAGCAAATGCTTCTGGCAAAATGTCGTCTAACGTTTCCCCTTTTTGCAAACGACGTTTAAACTCATCGGTTTTTGCTACTAAGTTAGCATCACTTAATTTAACATAATTCGGTTCAATTTCATTAATATGATCAGCAATAGCACGCATTTTTTTAATTTCTTTTGCGTTATTATTGCCTAATAGCCTTTGTAAAAAGCTTAACAAACAAATCACTCCTCTATAGGACATCTTACATTATTTTATCTAATTTATTATAACGAAAATGCCTTGAATAGTCAAAGAATTCAAGGCATTTCACGATTATTTATAGCATTTTATAAAAAAGGTGGATGACTCAAAATGGTCATCCACCTTGATATAATAATCGGCTGATTTAAAAAGTAGAAAGGAGTTAGGATTATTGTCAGCCGATATTATAGGTTATTGTAATTCTGGCTCAATCAAACCATAGAATCCATCATGTCTACGATATACTACGTTCATTGCTTCTGTTTCAGCATTGAAGAACATAAAGAAGTCATGGCCAATAAGATTCATTTGTAAGATAGCTTCTTCTACATCCATAGGACGTACTGCAAAGTGTTTCCGTTTTACAACTTCGATAGTTTCCTCTTCTACAGGAGCTGCTAAAGCTTCAGGATGGAAAGCTTCTTGTTTTTTGAAGCGTTTTGCTAAACGAGTTTTATGTTTATGGATTTGACGTACGATCTTGTCTATTACTAAATCAATAGCTGCATACATATCATCGTTTGTTTCTACACCGCGAAGAACGATCTTATCAACGAAGCATGTAAGTTCAACAGTAGATTTATCTTTAACAACGGATAAAACCGCTTGTGCATCTAACTCATCATCGAAGTAACGAGTTAATTTGCTCAATCTTTTTTCGATGTATGCTCTTAGAGCATCTGTCACTTCAATGTTTTTACCTCTGATTGCTACTTTCATAAGTCAACACCCTTTCTAAAAATCATCCACGAGATACGAGTGTGTAGTAATTTTTTACTTATCTCTCGTGTTATATTTAGTATTTCTACATCAAGGTATAAAACTCCTCTTTTTTTCAAAAGAATTTTTATATTTTTTGCAGAATTATAAATATTATTTCCAGTAACAATCGAAAAACTCCAATATCATGCGATATCGGAGTTTCTTTATATGTTGCTTTTATGTATTTTTTGGTATGTTATTACGCTTTTACAACGTTAGCAGCTTGAGGGCCACGGTTACCATCAACGATATCAAACTCTACATTTTGACCTTCTGTCAAAGATTTGAAGCCTTCGTCTTGGATCGCAGAGTAATGTACGAATACATCGCTACCGTCTTCACGTTCAATAAAACCATAACCTTTTTCTGCGCTAAACCATTTTACTTTACCTAACATGGTAACATCCTCCTAAAAATATATATATTGTCTTACTGTCTTGCACTACACTTGTATCATAACACAGCATGTATAAAATATCAAACAATAATATTAACACTTTTAATGAATATACAAATATGTTTTATTGATAATTCATCCCCTAAAAACTACTTTAAAACCTTTATTTATCTATATTATAAATATTTCCGAACAGCACATTAAATTATTACATAATTTTATAATCA
>USAV01000026.1 GCA_900552715.1 uncultured Veillonella sp. | reverse complement strand
TAATTTTACAGCTCCGTGGAAACCAATTTCACCAATTTGGTGTGTACCACAGGAGTGTGGACAGCCAGAGATGTGTAGACGAGGTAGTTTACTTGTATCTACACCTTTTTCTTCAAGGTGTGCAAAGATATCTTTCAATAGGCCATTAGAGTCTTGCATACCAATTTGACATACTGTAGAGCCTACGCAGGATACGGAACGACGGAAATCATTTTCAGCACTGTCGTCTGTTAACTCTGCGATTTTACGAGCCTCATCAGCAGTGAGGTTGATGAAGAACAATGCTTGGTCTGGCGCAATACGCGCTTCTACTTGATCAAGCGTTACAGCATAATCAAGAGCAGCCAATAGGTGTTCTACATTAGCATCGCCACCTGCCGGATGGTATTCTACGTAGTATAAACCTTCTTGTTTTTGACGGTGAATACGATCGTTTTCCACAGAATCATCACGCTTACCAGTTTTTGTAATTTCATAAGCATAGTCAGCTGGATTAATGGTTAATTGTTCCACTTCTTTCACCATCGCCAATGTTTCTTCATAGGTCTTGATGAAAGCTTCAGCTCCACCCATTTCCGCAGGCATATAGCGAGTACGAGCCTTGCCACGGTTTTTGAAATTTCCATGGTTAGCAAAGACCATAAGCATAGCTTTCACATGGTATAAAACATCCTCAGGCGCCACATCGTGCGCTACAGGAATACCAATACGAGGATTTGGGCCAATACCACCACAAGCGTATACATCAAAGGTATTGTGTTTCGTTAAATTGAAACCAAGGTCCTTGAACGTAGCATGCGGCGTACTATCAAAGCCATTATCGATACCCATTTTAAATTTGCGAGGAATTTTGATGTAGAACATTTGCTCTAGAAGGAACTCGCTAATAGCCGTTGCATATGGCGTAATATCTAAGGTTTCACGAGGATCAATACCGCGTAAAATACTAGCTACCACATTTGGATTGTCGCCACCAGCACCGCGGTTATAGATACCGTGATCATAACATTCTTTATATAGATTTAGAATTGTATCACCATCGAGGCCATGCATTTGCAAACATTGGCCAGTAGTGAAATGTACGTGCTGCAAATTATATTTGCGAATAGAGTCCGCTAAAAACTGCATGTGCTCGCGTGTCATGCGCCCACCGTTGAAGCGCCAACGGCTCATACCAGAGTTAGCACCACGCTCAGCATAACTACCATAGGCACCGGATTGCCCTTTATAGTCTGCAATAGACATTTCTTTCTTATAGAACTTATGCGTCATATCTTCAAACTTTGGATAATCTGCAATTAATCGATCTTTCAACTCTTGTGTAATCATATTAGTACCCTCTTGGCTTATATTTATTAAGCATAATACAGAACTTTTCATAGGCTAGTATACCATACACGCATACGTATGTTAGTAGCCAAGCTCACAATTTTAATATCAATTACAAATAATATGCTTTACAATCTGTAATAATAATTACTTTTAATAAGAGTCAAATCAACATAGAGTAGATTTTAAAATAAAAAAAGAACAGCCCGAAGACTGTTCTTTTTATTTAGTTTTAATGTGAAACTAACCATCCTTTCAAGTCAGTTTCTAAGACCTAAGATTAGACACGACCTTCATTAGGGTTATTATATGCGTCTTTATCGATAGTGCCCATAATCTTATCTACTACGAGAGCATTTGTTAAGGAACCAGATACGTTCAAGCATGTACGACCCATGTCGATCAATGGATCGATAGCAAGGATTGGGCTGATGGATGTGAAGTATGCACCAAGACCTGTACCGCTAAGGGATACAGATGCAGCCATTGTAGCTGTACCAGGAACGCCTGCGATACCAACGGAACCAATAGCGATAACGATAACGCTCATAATGTACATAGTCAAATCAAATGGGATACCCGCTACGTTAGAGATGTACACAACAACGAGCGCTGGGAACACGCCGGCACAACCTTGCATGCCTGCAGTAGTACCGAAGGATGCTACTGTATTTGCTGTTGTAGCATTTACGCCAAGACGTTTTGTCAAAGTTTCAACAGTCAACGGCAATACACCCATAGAGGAACGAGATGTGAAAGCTAACAAGAGTGGAGCTTTTGCTTTCTTGAAGTATGTAATCGGGTTGTAACCGAAGCTAGAAATCAAGATAGCTTGAACAACGAACATAATCAAAAGACCAACGTAAAGCAATACTACGAATAGGCCCATATCTAAGATAGCTTGCAAACCACGTGTTGCCAATGTAGATGCCAATAATGCAACTACGCCGTATGGCATAAGACCGATAATGAAGTCTGCAACCCAAGAAATTAATTGGTGAAGCTCATCAAATAGCTTAGTGAAAATTTCCATGCTATTTGTGCCTGTTTTCTTCAACAAGCGAGCAACACTACCCAAGATGATTGCAAATACTACGATGCCGATAACATTTGTTTCAGCTGCAGCTTGAATTGGGTTACTTGGAATCAATGCACGGAATGTATCAACCATTGGTTTGATTTCACGAATCTTTTTACCAGATTCAACAATATCAAAGCCTTGACCTAAGCCGAAAGCATTACCCAAGATAAGGCCAACGATAGCCGCAACAGCTACCATGCCAAGATTTGTAGAAACCATGGCAACTACTAATTTCTTAAGGTTCGCACCTGCTTCCATGTGCAAGATAACATGTACAATGGAGATAAATACAATAGGAATAACAAGCATGCGGATCAAATCAATAAAGCCGCCCCCTACTAGAGAGAACCACTTCGTACTTTCCTTGATGTAAACCACTTTAGAAGGATCATCTGGGAAGCCTGCAATAATTTGAATAGCAATACCAAGTACGGCACCAACAATAGTACCAATAATAACGAGATTACCAAAGGATGTGCCCTTGCGTTGCAAAGCATAAATACCGATTAACGCAAGTACAAACACTACGATAATACCGATACTTAATGGATTGCTTAGCATGAGGTAATCTGTAAAGAATGGAATATTCATAATACACCTCTTTTAATTCATATCACAATAATAGGTTATGAACTCAGTATATCATATATCGAAAAATTTACAAGTAAAATAATTCAAATTATATAAGTTTTTCTATGCGGATTCTGCAAGTTTTATAAATATGTTAATCTCCATAGATGTAGCGATACCTCTACCTTTTCAAGATACTCTATATCATAATAGAAAGTTACGCATATAAAAAGGTGACCTTCCATAGGAAGATCACCTTTAAGCTTATTTAGTTATAACAGTACCTAGTTGTAGGATTATCTGTTAACTAAAACGTAAGTTACTTGGATAGGACCATGAGCACCATCTACAGTAACCAACTCAATATCAGCTGTACGGGATGGACCGGAAATCAAGCAGATATTTGTAGGGAATTTAGATGGATCGTTGTGATAACGTTCAGCCAAATGTTCCATTGTTTGAGTCATACGTGGATTGATTGTATCAGTGTACAATACAGCGATATGTGTAGTAGGCAACAAGCTAATAGAACGGCCAGATTCTTCACCAGACGCTTGTACTACAGTAGCAGTTTCAGCAATACCGCAGTATGGGAATGTAATACCGATATCTGCATTAGCAGTGTTGGAGATACATTCTTCACGGCCTTTAGCTGGATCCCATTGGAAGTATGTACGAATGCCGCCATTATTAGCTGCATCTTGTTCGAATAATTCTTTTAATTTATATTCTTTTACTTCTGGAACACTTGGGAATACAACTTTACCGTTACCCCAGTCTTCAATAGCTGCCAAAATTGTTTCACCTAATTTATCAGGTGTAGTTTCAACGAATTTTGTACCAACACGTTGACATTGTTCCTTAAACATTGTCAAAATTTGATCTTTATTCAAATCTTTGAACATAGTTTCTTGAGGACCATGGCTGTAATCAAAACCCTCTACGAATGCAGGGCACATTTCTTGATCACGGCCTAATGCACGAGATAAACGTGCAATAAATTGTTTACGTTTAGCTTCATCCATTATTTTTTCTCCTTCTTCTTGTTCTTTTCATGTTCAGCATATAAGTCACGGAATTTTTTGAACTTCAATGTACCCATTTCTTTGGATTTAGTCCAGCCGTTCATAACTGGAACAGCTTGAGTCCATGTAGGCATATTGCCTTCTTTATTACTAATCAAGTTCATACCGATAGCGCCAGCTTTTGTGCCAAGGTCGAATAATGTGGAGTTACCGAACATCTTAGCTGCTGCAGTAAAGATTGCTTCTTCTGCTTTTGGACGAGTTTTTTCGATGTCAGCCATAATATGACGGTGTTCCATCAATAATTCATGCAATGGAATAGCTACTGGACAGTTTTCTGTACATGCACCGCACAATGTAGACGCATATGGAAGATCGCCTGCTACTTCGTAACCTTTGAACAATGGTGTCAATACAGCACCCATTGGACCTGGATATACGGAGCCATAACCGTGACCAGAGATGTGACGGTATACAGGACAAATATTCATACATGCACCACAACGGATACAACGTAACATTTCTTGGAATGTACCACCTAAGATACCGGAACGACCGTTATCAATAATGATGATATGAGTTTCTTCAGGACCGTCTGCTTCACCAGCACGACCAGGGCCAGTCATCATGGAGAAGTAGTTGGAAATTTTAGCACCTACTGCAGAGCGGTTCAACATTTCCATCATAACGTCAAGAGCTTTGAAGTCAGGAACGATACGTTCTGTACCTAAGAAGATCAATTGAGTCTTAGGAATGGAGCTAGACATACGACCGTTACCTTCGTTGGAAACGATAGTACAAGTACCGGATGCCGCTACCGCAAAGTTACAACCATTAACACCTACGTCAGCTTTCAAGAAGCGCTCACGTACATAACCACGTACGAAGTGAGTCATTTCTGTAGGGTTTTCAGTACCAGTGTAACCTAATTTTTCAGCGAAAATTTCGCGGATTTTGTTACGTTCGAAGTGAAGGCCTGGTACAACGATATGAGATGGTGGGCTCACTGCTGTTTGCAAAATGAATTCAGCCAAGTCAGTTTCGTTTACTTCGATACCAGCTTCTTCAAGAACTTCGTTCAAACCAATTTCTTCAGTTAAGATAGTTTTGGATTTAACGATCATTTTAGCTTCGCGTTCACGAAGGATATCTAAAGCGATTTGAGTCGCTTCTTTATCGTCGAATGCAAAGTGAACTTTAGAACCAGCTTTTTCTGCGTTTTCAGCGAATTGGTTTACATAGTAATCCAAATTGTTAAGAACGTGATCACGAAGTTTAGCTGCTTCTGCGCGGAAATCTAACCATTCAGGAACGTCCGCAACTACTGTATTACGTTTATCATAAAACACGTCTTGTGCTTTTTTGATAGCTGCAACTTTGAAATCGTCAGCCAAACATTCTTTTATACGTGTTTTATAGGGGCGATTGTCATATATAAGTGCCATGTCGTCTCCTCCTTAACGGCAGTTTAAGATTTCAGCAATATGCATTACTTTGATACGGCGATCGATTTCGCCTTCTTTATGAAGACGGTCAAGCATACCAGCGATGTTCATCAAGCACGCTTGGTCAGAACCAGAAATAACGTTAGCACCTGTGCCAGCGATTTCCAAGGCTTTTTCGCGTGTCATAACTTCACTAATTTCAGGGTTCTTAACGGAGAATGTACCGCCGAAACCACAGCAACGGTCTGCACGTGGTAATTCAATCAAGTTGATATCTTTAACATTTCTAAGGAGTTTGAATGGAGGTTCTTTAATGCCCATCAAACGAGTTACGTGGCAAGATGTATGATATGTAACGGATTCGTTGAAACGAGCGCCCACATCTTCAACACCTAATACGTCAGTAATGAATTGAGTGAACTCATAAATTTTGCCGCTCAATTTTTCTGCACGTGCCAACCACTCAGGTTGATCTTTCAAAAAATGATGATATTCATCGCGGATTGCAAATGCGCAAGAGCCGGACATGCTGACTACATATTCAGCGTTCTCGAAGCATTCGATTGTATTCTTAATGGCATCCATAGCTGCATCATTGTAACCAGAGTTAGTGAACATTTGGCCACAACATACTTGTTTCTTAGGCACTACGAGCTCGCAACCTAATCTTTCAAGTACTTCTACACCAGCCATGCCTACATGTGGGTAGAACATGTCAATCAAACACTGTTGGAAAAGATGAATTTTCATATTATCGTCCTCGTCTTTTCTAGTACTTAACCTAATAAAAAATTTTGATATGTATGTGTTATGGCAAGAATTCTAGTGAAAGTTTTCAATAATTTTCCGCCCGAAACATTACTTATGCTTTCAAATAAATATTCAAAAGCTTTATCGATATAATTATAAATTAATCATATAGAAAATGTCCAAAGGATTGCTATATTCGTATGTACCCTTTTATTTCCTATATCGTTATGACTTTTTGTAATAACAAATATTGAATTTTATCACATATGCTACGTTATTTATCAATTTTTCTTTTGAAAGCCACATAAAATCTAGATTTTGGGAATGTTTATCATTTCGCATATTTTAGAGTGATGTATATCGTATTTTACCTATAATTCATTGAATATTTATATAAATAACAGAGAAATACCAAATTCATGTAATTTTTATCCTCATATATTACATTTTCTTATAGTAGAGTATAAATTTAAAAAGTGTTATAATTTATTTTATATAAGTATAGTTTGAAAGGAGCCTTTTCAATGAAACTAAATAAATTATCTTTATCCTTAGCTATTACATTAGCCCTCGGTTCCACATTCGGCATGGCTCACGCCGAAACAACTGCGGCTCATGTAAAATCTGAAATATCTGCTACAGCTAATAAAGCTGAAGTAGCAGCTAAAGCTGATGAACACCGTGTAGATACATCTGTAAAAAACGATGCTAAACGCGTAGATACTTCCGTAAAAAATGATGCTAAACGCGTTGATACATCCGTTAAAAATGACGCTAAACGCGTTGATACATCCGTAAAAAATGATGCTAAACATGGCACTACAGTTGTAAAACATGATGCAAAACATGCTAATACATCCGCTAAAGCCGATGCTAAGCGTGTAGATACATCTGTGAAAAACGATGCAAAACGTGTTGACACTTCTGTAAAAAATGACGCTAAACGCGTTGATACATCTGTTAAAAATGATGTAAAAGAAGATGCTGCTAAAGTAGAAGGTAAAAAAGCTGTAAAAGCTAAAGAAAACTTACCTGCTGGCGTATACCCTGACACAAAAGATAACTGGGCTCGCGATGCGATCCAAGCAATGACACAAGCTGGTTACCTTTCTGGTTATGCTGATAACACATTCAAACCTAGTGCACAAATCACTCGTGAACAAGCTGCGGCTATTTACGGTAAAGTATTACAACATAACTTAAACGAACAAGAATTAGCTGATATTGTAACTAAAGAAGCTTCTACTTCCTACTCTGACGTAGAAGCAGATCGTTGGTCTAGCTCTGCTATCAAATTAGTAAGTGCTGCAGGCGTAATGGAAGGCACATCTAAAACAGCTTTCACACCTAGCAAAACTATGGACCGTGAACAATTTGTTGCTTCCGCAGCTAGCCTAGCAAAAAAATTGAATCTTTCTACACCTGTAAAAACAGAAAAAGTAACATTCAAAGACGAAGCTAGCATCTCCTCTGCTTACTTGGCAGATATCCAATACATGGCACAACGTGGCATCGTAGCATCTGGAGCAACTGAAAACTTCAACCCTAAACAACCTGTAACAAGAGCACAAGCGGCAACAATCTTGAACCGCATGCTTAATGGTGCTGGCCTTGCAACACCAAAACATACTACAACTGAAGCTAAAGCTGAAACAGCTGTAAAAGAAGATGTAAAAAAAGCTGATACAGCAGCAGAAAAAGATGCGTCCAAAGTAAGCAAAGATGCTAAAAAAGATGTAGCTAAAGCTGACAAAGCCGTAAAAGCTGATGCAAAAAAAGTTGAAAAAGACGTAAAAGGCAATAAAAATGCCGCAGTAGCTCAAAAAACTGAACCTACTCGCACAGTTCGCCCTGTTCGTCGCAGCACGTTAAAAGCACTTGATCAAAAACAACAAGCTGCTTTGGAAGATAAAGTATTCGCTGAATTGAATAAAACATACAAAACAGAAGATGCTTTCCAAGATTACGGTGTAATGTACTGGCGTGACAATCAATTGCACGTAGCATTGAAAACAGATAGCGATATTTCCACAGTTAAAGCAAACCTTGCAGCACGTGGTGATTCCACTGTAAATAACTACGTTGTAGTTGAACCATCCCAATACAGCCAAACTGAATACGATGCAATCGATGCGAACTTCCGCAACTATTACAACAAAAACGAAAAAGCTGGTACAATTCTAGCTACATTCCCAGATGTAGAAAACAACCAACTTTACGCTGTTGTAACAACTGCATCTAAAGCAACTCAACAAGGGATCTCAAAATTATTCGGTTCCAAAGTAAAAATGACAGTAAAACGCTAATCGGCGTTCACTCAACTAGCCAAGGCAGCGTATACGTTTAGTATTACGCTGCTTTGTTTATATCACTATGCATGCCTTATTATTCGCTATATAATGAATATAGATTTTATTATTAGTGAAAGTTTATATTCTGGGCTATCTAGCGTTAGCCTTTACCATAATTAGGAAGGATTTTTATGTACAAGAATACCCCTTACGTATTACGTGCCTTCGTTCTCGGCACATTATTAGCTACAACAGGTCTTGGCTTTGTTTCTGCAAATACTACGACTCAAGCTACTACAACTACAGTAGCATCCACAAAGGTTGAATCACCTACCGTAGCCTCCACACAAGCGAGCACTACCAAAACAGATGCTTCTAATGTAGCAACAACTAAAGCAGAGGCTCATAAATTTGATGCCGCTAAAGCTGCTACCCCTGTAGTTGTGAATACATCTATTGGTACGCCTCAAGACATTCAAAAAATCCGTGCCCACATCTTCTCTGATGTGCCTAGCGATTTCTGGGCTGCCAATTCTATTAGTACTGTAACAAAAGCAAATCTAATGAAAGGTTATTCTGACGGTACATTCCGACCTAATCAACCTATGACTCGTGAAGAAGTAGCTGCTCTCTTCAACAACATCACCGATGATGGTACAGCAGCATTCTTATCTAGCAAATTTAAAGATATTACATCCGATCGTTGGTCTGCCCTCGCTATCGAATCTGTAGCGCGTAAAAACATCATCAGCGGTTATGGCGATAATACATACAAACCTGAAAAATATATGTCTCGCCAAGAATTTGCTGTAGTAGCGGACAACTATATTCACTACTTAGGATATACAACAGAAGATCCAACAGCACTTGATAATATTGCTTATGGAGACCAAAAATTCGTAGCTCCTTGGGCTCAAGATGCAGTTCGCGAACTTGCATACCTTGGCTTCACAAACTACGCTCCTGGCACATTATTTAACCCTGAAAAATATGTCACTCGTGCTGAAGCTGCTGAGATTGCGTATCGCATGACGCAAACAGAACAAGCGCTTGCATTCCACAACACATTGTTCAAACAACAAGTAGAAAATAAAACAGCTACTATTATCGACAAAACATTAGGCTATGGCAACGACTTCACAAAATTCCGTCAAGACGGTGCCCTCTTCTGGGATGGTGGCAAGTTACATGCGACTTTAACAGATAAGAAAAAAGCAGAGGCTGTTGCTCATGCAATCTCTGAAGCGCAAGATCCTCAACTTGAAAGTGCTCTTGTTGTATCTCAAGGCAAATTAAATCAAGCACAACTTGAAGATTATCAATCTGACGCTATTGATTTATACAAAGCAAAAGAGCCAAAAGGTAACATCATCTCCATCCGTCCTAACGACGATACAAGCGCTCTTATCATTACAGCAGACTCCGTTCAAAAAGACACTGTAAAAGCTTTCAAAAAGAAATTCAAAAATAATGTAGTAGTTCAATTACCACAACCTGAGACAGTAAAACCGGATGCAGCTATCCAATTCCCATTGCCTCCACGCGTAAACTACTACGACACAACAAATAAATAATCTCAACGATAAAAAGCCGTGTAATTACACGGCTTTTTGTTTTACCCTCATTCCAATATCTTATAAACAAATTAGTAAGCTTATAAGATATTTCTCATTCAAATCTAAATAGTAATCTCCCTTTATATTTTAATTGCTATAATACAAAAAAAGAACCGCCCCCGAAGGAGCGGTTCTTCTCACAATTAAACAGCTGTTACTATACACACATAATCGAATTCACACAGTTCGATTATTTTTTTGTTACATCATTTTGGCGGTCACGTAAGTTACCAACTGGTACATATACGGTACCTGCACTGTGGATTGTATCCACGTCTTGTTGTAAAACCATTACAACGGAATAATCATCAGTTGTGTAGAACTCAGTAGGCATTTTGTCGATATTAACTTCGCCGCCTAATTGATTTTTCACATCTTGATTATTCTCAATAGCATTCACTAATTCCTTTTTATTAAGACCACCAAGGTCATACAAGGATAATTGACGACCTGTTGTAGTATTGAATGTAAAGCCTTTTACATAGTTGACGCCATTAGCATCACGGTCACGCATTGTGTACGTATGGATCAATACACTGAAGATACCATTTTTATCTGTTTTAACATCGTAGTACATAACTACATTTGTTTTATCAGCTTCTTTGGCATTCAATTTTTCTACGTCATTTTGTACTTTAGCAACGTATTTTTTGATAGTGTTATTGATTGCTTTTTCTACAGTTGGGCTAACAGATTTAACTGTTGGGAACACTAGATCAAGATGATCTGTAGTAGATTCCACTGGAGATACAGCCACCTCTTTACGGTCCATATAGCGGTCCGCATTTGGTGCTACTACTTCAACTGCATTACGATCAACTTTAGTTGCTACAGAGCGTAACGCACGGTTTTGCTCTGGTGTAGCAGTGCTAGAGATACGGTATGTTAAATCATTGCGATTTACTTTATTCGTATCAGCTTGCACTGTAGCAGTGTCTTTAGTTACAGGAATTTCGCTTGCTGCGAAGGATACTACTGGCAATGCAGCAGCCATCATGATGAGTACAGACTGTTTTAATTTCATTGTTTACCTCTTATTGTTGTTCTTGCTCAGCTTTCATTGCTAAAGCTTCTTCTTTATTGAATTTGTGAGTTACAACGCGGCGAACAAGGTATAAACCAGAGAAGATGAATGCAAGCAATCCTAACCATTGTGCTGTGCTTTCAAAATCAGGGCCTACTAGTTCAAGTGGAGATTCACCACCACCAGTTGTAACGGACAATACAATAATAACAGCTATGATTACACCAATCAAGCTTTCACCAACAATCAAACCAGAAGCGAAGAGAACGCCACGGCGGTTAGATTGTTCAACATCGTACTCAGCAAGTTCGCCAGCACGCATTTTAGCACGAGCTACTAGGTAACGACCTACGAAATAGCTAATGAAAGAACCTAAGATAAGAGGTACTTCCAATGTTGGAGGTAAGTAGATACCCATACCAACTGCCAATGGAGGCAATGTTAAAGAAGCTGTTGTGCTCTTAAGAATTAAGTTAACGATAATTGCTACTACGCCAACACCAACGCCGATCAAGATGTAGTTCCAATCCATGCTAGAACTAAAGATACCTTGAGCAATTGTAGTCATCAAAGTTGCTTGTGGAGCGGATAATGCAGCATTAGGATCCATTTCAGCACGTGGTAACGCACCTGTGAAGCCATATGCTTGGTAAAGCAAGTTAAGAACAGGAGCGATTGCAATCGCACCAGCTACGGAGCCAAGTAACAACGCAATTTGTTGACGCCAAGGTGTAGCACCAACGAGTTGACCTGTTTTCAAGTCTTGCAAGTTATCGTTAGAGATAGATGCAATCGCGATAACTACGGATGTCATGAAGATAGCCATAGCTGTAGCGAATTGTACGCCTGCTTCTGTAGCAAACAAGTTATTTTCAGAAGCGATGAAGTATACCACTAGAGAAGAAATAATAGTCGCCAAGATACCAATACCAGAGATTGGAGATGCAGATGTACCGATAAGGCCTGCCATGTAACCACATGCAGCAGCTACGAAGAAGCCGATTAGCAATGCTACGAGAACACCTACGATAACAAGTGTCCACATTAAGCCTGCGCTAATAGGTACTGCAGATACGAAGTCCCAGAATGTAAGAACTAAGCCTAAAAGGATAATACCGAATACGATAATAACAGATTTTGTGCTCATATCTGTATCCATACGATGCAATTCACGTTCAGAGGAACTGCTATTCATGGATTTAACAGAAATTTTCATACCTTCGATGATAGGTTTGATCAATGTAATCAAAGTCCAAATCGCTGCGATACCAATAGCACCAGCACCAATAAAACGAACTTTAGATTTCCAAACAGCCATTGCAAATTTAGCTGTAGCACCACCATCTGGAGCAAGCATGTTAGTCAAGTAAGGTACGAAGCCAGCCCAAGCGATGAGTACACCAACTAGGATAGCGATACCGGAAGCGATACCGATAAGGTAACCAGCACCTAACAACGCTGTAGAGAAGCCCAATGGAATTTGAGTAATACCTTTGGTACCTACAGGAAGCCAGAAGCTCATGCTGTCGCCAAGCACTTTGAAGCCATTCGCACAAAGACTGATAATACCAGCTACAAGACCACCGGATACGATATCGCCCATACCGGAGCTAGATTGAGAGCCTTGGCCACCATTGTGAGAACCAACCTTCAAGATTTCTGCTGCTGCACGGCCTTCTGGATATGGTAGATCACTATTTACTACCATGGCACGACGCAATGGAATGGTGAATAACACACCAAGGGAACCACCGCATGCGCAGAGCAAGAATGTTTGCCAGAATGGGAAACCATTCCAATAGCCAAGCATAAGTAGACCTGGCAAGATAAAGATAATTGCGGACAAAGTACCAGCTGCGGAAGCCTGTGTTTGTACCATGTTGTTTTCAAGAACGTTAGAATCCTTGAAGAAACGTAAAATTGCCATTGAAATAATGGCTGCCGGAATGGATGACGAGAATGTCAAACCAACCTTCAAACCGAGATATACGTTAGATGCCGTAAAAATTACAGTAATCAATGCACCAAGTAGCATCCCACGTAGTGTCAGTTCCGGCAGATGAAGGTCATGGCTCATAAAGTCATGTTTCATAAGTACTTACCTCCTCTGTGAAACTAGAGCTTACAACATATAATAAGCTACTTCCATTTTATCGTGTTAAAGCGATGATTTCAATATATATGCGATGATTTATATGAAACATGTATACAAATTAATATAAATCATCGCATATATATCGGTAGAAGAAAAAGATGTATATGCACAAATCGCATATACACCTCTCTTCTATATGAAAATAGAAATCATTATCTTTTATTCTGTACAAATATACAGGATTTTATATAATTAAAGTACCGACGATAAGGTCGGCATGTCTTTTAAGGAGGTTGTAAACATTATGGAAACAAGAATTGAATATGATTCAATGGGACCAGTCGAAGTCGACGCTAGACGAATTTACGGACCTCAAACGCAACGCTCGTTCAATAACTTTAAGATCGGTGACCACCGCATCCCTATTGAACAAATCAAAGCGCTTGCGCTTGTAAAAAAAGCATGTGCTTTAACCAATGCAAAATGTGGCGCAGTAACTGAGGAAAAAGCGAAACTCATCGCTCAAGTAGTAGATGAGATCGTGGACGGCAAATGGGATGATGAATTCCCATTGACTGTATTCCAAACAGGTTCTGGTACACAAACTAATATGAATGTGAACGAGGTAATCGCTCACCGGGCTAAACAGTTAGATGAAAGCAACCCGCTCCATCCTAACGACGATGTAAACCGCGGCCAAAGTACAAACGATACATTCCCTACAGCAATGCATATCTGTGCGTACTTTGAAATTACAAAACGCGTAATTCCTGCATTGGACGGCCTTATCCAATCCTTCGAAAAATTGCAAGAAAAAGGAAAAGGCTTGCAAAAAGTTGGTCGTACACATCTACAAGATGCTACTTTCATCATGGTGGACCAAGAAATCAGCGCCTTTGTAGAGGGCTTAAAAACTGCTAAAACTATGCTCGTTCAAAACGCTGACCACCTACTCGACGTAGCCCTCGGCGGCACTGCCGTTGGTACTGGTGTAAACACACCTAAAGGCTATCTAGACGTTATGGAAACTGTATTGCCAGAGGTAACAGGTGCGCCATTCCGTGTTAAGAATAATAAATTCCAAGGCCTATCTTTGAAAGATGCATTTATGATGGCTCACGGTGCACTCAATACGTTGGCTACGACACTATTCAAAATCGCTAACGATGTTCGCTTCTTAGGTTCTGGCCCTCGTTGCGGTTACGGCGAATGGCATCTACCTGAAAACGAACCGGGCTCCTCCATCATGCCAGGCAAGGTAAATCCTACCCAATGTGAAGCCTTGACCATGGTATGCGCCCAAGTATTTGGTCATAATACGACTATGACACTCTGTGCAGGCAGCGGTGCATTCCAATTGAACGTATACATGCCTATCATGATCTACGACTTTGTTGAAAGCTGTCGCCTCCTCGCGGACGCTATGAACTCTTTCACAACACACTGCATCGATGGCGTAGAATTCGTACCTGAAAAACTCAACTTCTTCGTAGAACAATCCCTTATGATTGCTACATCCTTAACGCCATACATCGGCTACGATAAGAGCGCTAAGGTAGTAAAAGAAGCGTACAAACGCGGTTGCTCTATTAAAGAAATCATCTTGGAAGAAAAACTCATGACCGAAGACGAATTTGCTGAAGCAGTTCGCATGAAATAAAATCTCTCTCATCTTTATGACATATCTGTAACATCCTCTCATACCTCAAATGAACGGAGAAAGCCTCGATACATTAATATGTATCGGAGCTTTCTATCTTTAATCTTATATTAGCTTATTAACTTTCAACAGAATTAGAGCAGACATTAGGTAAGCAAAAACAATAAGAACTACATACATTTGTTTTTTTCTAGCCCATTCATAATAGCTACTACGAGGTGGCTGTTTTAATAATACTGCTGCCACAAAAATAGGCAGCAAGAACCAAGCCATAACAATTGGTATCGCTATGTAATCTAAAAAATAAAACATGCTAAATAGCATGAATGGGTATGTAATAATTGTCGCCCAGGAGATAACTTTCATAAAACCATAATTAGAATTAGAGATTAAAGATACTAGTAATGGTGAAAGCTTTTTTCTTAAGAGTATTTTATATATGATCCAATAGAGAGCTATTACCGAGTAGAAGATAACTACGAAAACTAAGGGTAAATGAATATGCACAAAACTACCCCCTTCTACGTCTTAAGTAGTTATAAATATAGTTCCATACCACATAGCTCAAAAGGATTACAATATACGTAGTAACAAAAAAATAGAAATCGACTTCATCCTCAATCATTTCAGGATTTGTAACAACAGTAAAAGGAATAATTATAAGAAAGAAAAGTACAACGCCTCGTACAAAATAATTATAGATTTTTAAAAACATATTCTCACACCAATCTTAAAAACTTTAGCTCTAATATCTCATAACTTTTATAGCTATTAATATCATAAAAAATACGATTAGAAAAACATATGTCATATTGAATAGATTATTAATCTCTTTAAATCCATTTTGCTTAAATGCTTGTATTAATAACTTTACTTGTTTACGAGCGAGTATATATAAAAGTATATGCAATACTATCCCTGTTAGTATTGCTACTTTTAGATTTCCTTCGTATCCACCAGTTATCATTGCACTAATAAGAGCTATATCCATAAGAATAATTGGAATAGCACATATAATAACTCTGTAGATAAAAAATTTACTATACATTAATCTACACCTACAAATTAACTCTGCTCTATTAATCAACACAACTAAAAATTTTAACTCTAATATATCACAAATTTTATATAAGTTCATGTAATAAAAAGAGGTATTGTATTTTCATATACAATACCTCTTTTTATTTGTACCTTATGGTTTTCTAATATTTCACAAAATTTATAGTCATTAGCAGAATCAAAGATATGATGAAAAGCATATGTTTCGTATTTAATAGTTCATAGGTCTCGTTAAATGTATTATTCTGGAATGCTTGTATCATCAATTGTTCTTGTTTACTGAGTTCCAGGTATAGATCTAAATGGCATCCAACTGCCACTAGTATTGCTATTTTGAGATATCCCTTATATATATCCGCTGTCATATCATAGAGCAGAGAGATATCAAATAGAGCAAGTAGAATGATACATATAAGAAATTTATGGATAAAGGATTTACTATACATGATTGTATCCCTATAATGAGCTCACTTTTTATTCTAAGGAACTCACCTTTACTTCTAAGCTACTCCGTCAAAGAATGTAATGACTGTAATTTCTCGTGGGCAGTTGATACGGATTGGGAACCAGTGTCCTGATCCGTTATTAACGTAGCACACGCTTTGTTCTTCTACATATCGACCTTTTGTATATGGTGTACCTGTTGGTACCAATGGCATGCCCATGAATACGATTTGTCCACCATGAGTATGACCAGAAAGGGTCAACGGAATTTTACGTTCAATGGCTTCTTCAAAGAATTCAGGGTGATGGGCCAATAGAATAACAAAGGCATAGTCGGGAATACCAGATAAAGCCTTATCAATCATAGCTTCACGTTTTTCTTTTTCTCGATCATTGTCGTACGCAACACCTGCAATATATACAGGTTGTTTACCGCCCATAATTTGAATATTGCTATTCACAAGAATATTCATCGGTGTATTATGTTTTAGTTCGTCTAATACCTTATTCACATCGTGATGGTATTCGTGATTACCTAAAATAAAATCTACACCGTCAGGGATTTGTTTTGCAAAGGTTGTCAGTCTTTCACAGACTTGTGGTAGCCAAGCTAGTTTATCGATTAAATCACCAGTGATGACAACGCGATTAGGCTTTTCTACAAGGGCTAGCTTTAAAATTTCATCAAGATCATCTAAGTCGATGCTTGGGCCTACATGAACATCGCTGAGTTGGACGATTTTATAGTCCTTTAAGCCAGACGGTAAGTTCGTATAACCGAAGCTTTCATGAGTGACCTCAATCTCATGTTGACCTACATAGGCAGCATAGCTAGAACCACCAATTGTTGCCAACGGTACTACTGTTGCCGCGGTTCTAAAGAAGGCGCGACGGCCCGTTCTATTTTCCTCTGGCGTTTTACTCCAAATTTTATTAACCGCCCAGTATAGTAAACCTAGGACGATGAATACAGGAATAGCCAAGAATAAGCCAAAGAGAAAACCATAACTTTCAGTACGGAATAGATTCATCAACGGATAATACATCGTTCCGTACAGATCCACTTGATTGAGTATATAGTATCGGATGGCAGCGAACCACGCACCGATAATAATTATATAACCTATCCAAGCAGGCCATTTCTTTTTAGGCTTCCACAAGTTGAGGAATAGAGCCCAAAATCCTACCAATCCTATTACGAGGATAGCAGAAAAAATGATATTAAATAGAATTCTCATTCATTGCTCCTACAAATTATTTTGCAATCTCCGTCAATTTACCATGAGGACCTGCCCAAGCATAATCGGCGAACTCATCGCGCTTGATGAGCATCCAATCCTTCGGCAATTGTTTTTGGATCTCTCCGATTGTTATATTTTTAGCATCTCCTGCGTACGTCAAATCGCCACGGAATGCTTTCATGAACCATTTTCGATGAGAGAAAATATGTGTTATCTCTTTTACTAATACTGGTTGCAAAGATACTTCAAAACCTAGATCCTTAACTAAGGCCTCAAGGCCTTGTTCCCCTTCGTCAAAGGCAGATACCATCTCCACAGATGGGAATTCCCACATGGACCGTAACAGTCCACGGTTAGGACGTTTGTGCAATAGATAATAGTCTTCGTATTGCAAGATCCCCACAAACAGAGGAACCTCTACAACCTTTGTTTTCTTAATGCGTACTGGTAGTTTGTCAGTATCCTTATGTTGGTATGCTTCGCACATATTTACAATAGGACATTCTCCACAGCGTGGAGTTTTTGGAATGCACACAGCAGACCCAAAGTCCATCAAGGCTTGGTTAAAGTCACCAGGTCGATCGTGAGGCAATGTTTCCTCTACGATAGCAGTTATGGCCTTCTTGCCTTTAGTACTCAAAATATCATCAAAGATGCGATATAAACGAGCGTAGATGCGCAGTACATTGCCATCTACAGCCACCTCTGGTTCATTGTACGCCATAGATAATACAGCCCCAGCCGTATATGAACCTACGCCCTTCAAGGACTCCATAGTCTTGCGGTCATGAGGTACAATACCGCCGTAGTTTTCCACGACGTCCTTTACACCAAGGCGCAAATTACGAGCACGGCTATAATAGCCAAGCCCTTGCCAAGCGTGAACGACCTCATCTTCACTAGCCTTTGCCAAATCTTCTAAGGATGGAAATAGACGCATCCAGTTATCATAATAGGGCTTCATCGCCTCAATGCGCGTTTGTTGGCTCATCACCTCGGAAACCCAAACCTTATAAGGATCTCCACAATCGCGCCACGGTAATTCCCGTTTATGCACATCATACCACGCCAACAGCTGTGGCACCCACTTAGGGTTCTTTTTATCAGTCATATTACCTCAAAATATTATAAACTTAGGACTCTAGTACCACTTTCAGGCCTATAGGCATATTACAAGCCTATTGCATATATGTTGCACCCAATAAGGTACAGATTATCCATTAATATACAGATCAATGCGCGCCAAGTGTTCGCTTTCAAGAACGGTATCCACAGTGGTCAGATCCATCTTATCTACCGTACTGTTGTCTCGGCCAAATACGATAGGCCCTTTTAACTTCTTGCCTTCTAGCAGCATTGGCAACCATTGGCGGTCACCATCCCACATGCGGTCGTAAGGAATTTCGTCTACTGTTAGCCAATGAGGTTCCATTTCGTCTGTTTCCTCTACATTGCCTGTGAAAGCACGCAAAAAGTACACATAACCTACATGGGTTAAGCTTTCATCAAAAGGAAATTGAAAATCAAAGGCAGCCACACATTTTAAATCTTCCGGGCGACCATGAAGTCCAGATTCCTCAAATAATTCGCGAATAGCACAGTCTCGGAAGCTTTCACCAGCCTCGAGTTTACCGCCAAATCCATTATATTTATCAGCCCCGAAACCGCGTTTCTTACGACCTAGCAATATGCGATTTTGTTCATCAATGGGAAATACGAGCGTCGTCGGTTTCATAGGGCCTCCTTAATCATTTATATAATACCCTATTATTATACCATTATTTCATGTACGAATGGGCTAATTATGGTATGATT
>USAV01000025.1 GCA_900552715.1 uncultured Veillonella sp. | reverse complement strand
GCCGATAGAATTGTGGTGCCCATAACGATTTGCGTAGCATATTCAGGATTATTCTTCATTTCAATAGCAATGAGTGCCATATTAATAGCTGTTGGGACACTGTAGGTAATGACTATAGTCTGTGCTGCTATAGGATGCATTGGGCCGTAGAACATAATAAAGAGTATAGTGATAACTGCTGCGATAAGAGGACTTACGATGAGTCGTAAGGATGTAGCGAGCATAACATCGGCTTTAAAGAAGTTTAATGGTGTTCTATTAATTTGTACCCCTAAGGCAATCATCGCAACACCAACGAAGGCATTAGCAAAAATCTTAAGAGGTGCAAAGAAGAAGAGGCCATGTAAATCAAATGGTAAGAGCTGACAAATCAAAGCGAGAGGAATGGCGTATACCATAGGCATGTGGAACACTACGTTTAAGGCATCTTTTGTACTCAATCGGCCAGCACCAGCTTGATAGAAACCATAGGTGTTACTCGTAATGGTCTGTATAATCATAATGGATACAACGCTGACAAGACCTAAATCAGCATAGGGGGTTGCGCCATCGATGACGTAGGGCACATTGGTAAAAACAAAGATAGCAAGGGCGATGCCCATATTGCCGACATTGTTAAACATAACGCAGTTCTTTAATGTGGCGATTTTTGCTACATCATAACCTTGTATTTTGCCGACCACACCTGAAAGTATAGAGTTCAGTATGAGTACAACTAGTGCACAAAATACAATTTCTAACGTACCGGATGTAAATTTAGCTTCATACATGGCCCTAAATACAAAGGTTGGTAATAATATGTAGAAGTTTAGTTTACTCAGCGTATACAGATCTAGTTTGAATTTTCTATCTAATATAAAGCCTACGCCTATAAGCATGAAGATAGGAACCATAGAGTTCATAAATATATGGCCTATTAATTCGAATATATTCATCGTCTCACCTAGAGTTTCTCATTAATATATAGCATAGTTAATCATAATATTATGATACCATAGTATGTATTATTTGGGGCTTAAAAGTTTTATCCATTATGATTTCTTATGGTTTCTATCAGAAATATATATACAAAATGTGAGTTATTACATACATCTTAATGAACAAACTTATAGTATAATGTGAATATATCGTATATTTTAGTTTGTTATTTGATGGTGTCTCTACGGTGAGTAACCATAGCTTTCACAGTGTGGAGTCCAAAGGGATGCACAGGAGGAATTATGAAACGAATTCTATTAGTATTAATGAGCATTTTTATGCTTGCTTTTCTAGTAGGCTGTGGTAACGATGCAAGCAAACCGGCAGAAACAGGTAAACCAAGTACATCTGAAAAGATTACAGTACAAGCTGCTGCCAGTCTTAAAGGGGCTCTCACAGAACTGGCTGATGCTTACAAAAAAAGCCATAATTTAGCAGATGATCAAATTGTTATTAACTTTGCTGGTTCTGGCACATTGCGTCAACAAATTGAACAAGGTGCACCAGCTAGCTTATTCATCTCTGCTGACGAAAAAAATATGAAAATGTTACAAGAAAAAGACCTTGTAAGTGATGTAAAACCGTTCGTTACAAATGAACTCGTTCTCGTAGTTCCAAAAGGTCAACCTAAAGTTGAATTAAATCAAATTGCTAGTGTGAAACGCATTGTATTGGGAAACCCTGAAACAGTGCCAGCTGGTAACTATGGTAAACAAGTATTAACAAAATTAGGTGTTTGGGAACAAGTTGAACCAAATGTAGTATATGCTAAAGACGTAAAAGCTGTAACAGCATCTATTAGCCAAGGTGCTGGTGATGCGGGCTTTATCTATAAAACTGATGCTATTGCAGCAGGTGATGCCGTTCAAATTTCCGCAGTAACACCTGCAGATTCTCATGATCCAGTTATCTATCCAATCGGTATCATTAAAAAATATGACAATGCATTGGCAAAAGATTTCTACCAATATGTAATGAGCCCAGAGGGACAAAAAGTATTAGAGAAATACGGTTTCTCCACTTCTAAATAAGAGTAAAACGCTAGCTCTCATGGCTAGCGTTTTCTTATGGTACAATATATATATTATTGTTGTTAGTCCTAGCTGGAAATATATGATTTCAGCATTATTAAATAGAAAGGGGGGATAGCATGAGTCCATTTTGGTTATCGCTGTGGGTGGCAAGTATTGCTCTTATTATAGTTATTTTAAGTGGCTTAGCAACTTGTTATTGGATGAATCGCTGTAAATGGGGCGGCATTGCCATTCTCGATGCTTTAATTACGTTGCCCCTTGTTTTACCGCCAGTCGTTGTTGGTTTTGCGCTACTTATGGTATTTACACCGGGCTATGCCTTTGGGGCTTGGCTTGAAGCTCATGGCATGAGTGTCGTTTTTGCCGCTTCCGGTGCCGTTATAGCCTCTTCTGTTATTGCATTTCCACTGTTTTATCAAACAGTACGTTCTGCATTACAGTCAGTAGATCATAATATGGAGGATGTAGCGCGCACCTTAGGTGCTTCTGAGCTACGTATCTTCTTCACTATATCGATTCCCCTTGCATGGAAAGGTATTGTGACAGGCAGCATCTTGGCATTCTGTCGTGCCATGGGCGAATTCGGTGCTACCATCTTGATTGCTGGTAATATTCCAAAGGTAACACGTACTATGCCATTAGCTATCTACTCCTATGTAGAAGCAGGGCAGTACATGGATGCCTTTGAGCTCGTTATTTATATTTGTGTTCTTACATTGGCGTTACTGAGCGGGATTCACCTTATTACAAAAGGGTCCTTATTCCGCCATACAGATAATAATTAGGAGGTTCTATGATTACATTTTCCTTTACTGTAGCTAGACCTTCTGTGACTGTGAAAGCCGATGGTGCGCTGCCGTCTGGTATTACTGTGCTGACTGGACAGTCCGGTAGTGGTAAAAGTACTTTTATCAAATGCATCGCGGGCCTCGTAAAACCCACAACTGGCCGCATTCAATGTGATGAAACGACATGGGTTGATCGAGATAAAAAACTTTGGGTGCCTGCTCAAGAACGCCAAGTAGGCTATATGCCACAAGGTAATATTGTATTTCCTCACCTATCTGTAGAGCATAATGTTACCTATAGTAAACGTGGCACACCGGATATGTGCGATAGTTTATTAAATCGGTTAGGTCTTGAAAAATATAGACATATAAAGGCAGGTAGTTTATCCGGTGGTGAGCAACAACGGGTTGCATTAGGCCGTGCGCTCTACTCTAAACCGACTGTGTTGCTTCTTGATGAGCCTTTATCTGCATTAGATTGGAATTTGCGTAAACAGGTTCGAGAGGATCTTGTTTCTATCATCCGTGAATGGGATGTACCTTGCGTATGGGTTACCCATGATGAAAGCGAAGCAGAAAGCGTAGGAGATAGACACTGGACCTGTGAAAACGGGCTTATTACGATTGCTGAATGATGATAAACATTCAAATCATATGTTTTGATACAGTGATAAAATACTTTAAAATTAAATAGAGATACATAAAACACCTTCATAATCCTATGAACTACATGCCAAAAATTGGATACAATTTTGAGTTGTATAGTTCAGTAACTAGTGGATTGTGAAGGTGTTTTCTTTTTAGATAGTTGATAGCAATGGTAGCAGTGTACTTACTATTATCTTTAATCTTTAGTGTTGAATTAGTACGTTTATAATAGATGTTACTTGCTAATGCTACTTAATTTCTGTTGATATGTGCGCTGTTTTACTTATAAATCCAACGATAGCTGTAATGACAAATGCCATTGTGAAGGCTGGTAATGTAGCACCTATTGTGCTTTCACTATGTAACATATAGTGGTATAAACCAACGGATGCGGCCCAAATAAGACCTCGTACGAGATAAGCCGATAGAGTTTGTACTTGTTGACGATTGATAAAATAATCAGCTAATAGGATGGCAATCATTGGAGCAAATACAGATCCAATGAGGTATAGGAAGTCTGTAATATCATCCATTGGATATAGAATAGCTGCAATAGTGCCCACGAGCGTAACGATGACGGCGATGCCTTTACTAGATGCACCGTTATAGATAGTTGTACTAGATACGCCTGCAGAGTAAGCGTCCATAAAGGTTGTAGTAACGGTAGAGAAGATGATAACGATGAGGCCCGCAAGGCCAAGTCCTGCATTCATCATGATAGTAATGATGGAGTCGCCACCGCCAAAGATTGCGGCACTAAGACCTAAGGTGTACATAACGATACTTGTTACAGTGTAGACTGTGGCACTTGTAAGTGATGCGGAGAAAGGTTTTTTGCTTTCACGGGTATAATCACTAATGAGAGGTAGCCAAGATAGTGGCATGGCAATAGATAACTCAAGGGCAGCGATGAAACTCATGTTTCCACTAGTTAGAGGGCTACCTTCACTAGGCCACTGTGATATCATGTGAGCGCCCATATAGAGGGTGAGACCTAGCAATAGAACAGATACGATGGCTTGAATATAGCCCGTATTGTGGAGGCCGATGAAAAGCCACAGGATGACAAGTGCTCCGATAGCTATCGTCCAAATTATAGGGGATAGAGGTGCTAGCTCTTGTAAGGCTAGCATGGCATCGTAGATCATGATGCTAGTCCAGCCGATAAGTTGAAGCATATTTAAAAAGGCAAAGCCTTTAGCCCCTAGTGATCCAAAGCTGAAGGCGGTTGTATTCATACTGCCTTGCCGTAAACGTCCACCAATGAGGCCTGCTCCGAAGAGCAATATACCGCCGATGATATGCCCTAGTATGATGGCATATAGACCTTGAGTGAGCCCTAAGGGGGCCAGATAAGTTCCTGTCATAATTTCCGCTATAGATAGAGCGGCACCAAACCATATCATGGCGAACTGTGGTTGTGTAATATATGTATTTTTCATACGTCCTCCTTGCCAGGAAGTCATAGAAAAAGCCGAGTTCATAGGAACTCGGCTTTTAATCCTCTATGTTCCCTACGTTGGCATTATCCAAATCAGGTTATGGGTTAAAGCGATAGCTTACTCTCAGCCCACTCTTGTGAGCACCCCGTTATGGCTTCATTATATGCGGATAATAGGAAACCGTCAATTCTTTTTGTTGCATAGATTGTATAATGATGTTATAACTAGAGTATAAAAATATATTGCCACTAGGGGTGCTTTTGCTGAGATTGACCATTCAAAACCCTAGACCTGATCCAGATAATACTGGCGTAGGGAAGTGGAGTGCAACATAATACTAAACTATTACGAGACCATTCCATTTGGAGTGGTCTTGTTTTATATGTTTGGAGGTATTATGAAAAAACTGATTATTGCTAGCATATGTGTGGCCTTAGGCGTAGTGTTATCTACTACATCAATTCCTGTTGGGCCGGCTCGTATTTTTCCGTTTCAACATATGATTAATGTTATTTTAGCCGTTGTGGTGGGGGCAAGATTTTCCGTAGGTGCTGCCTTTAGTACATCTTGTTTACGCAATGTATTGGCACTAGGTTCTCCTTTAGCCTTTCCTGGCAGCATGATTGGCGCTTGGTTATCGGCTTATTTATATAAGAAATATAACGCTCTATGGGCGGCGGCTCTAGGCGAAATCATTGGTACTGGCCTTATCGGTGCTCTCGTGAGTTATCCTATAGCCAATTTCTTGTTAGGTAAACCTTTGGCATTGTTGACTTTGATTACATCCTTCGCCATGAGCTCTGTAGCAGGTGCTTGCATTGGTTTTATAGTATTACAAATCTTATCTCGTCGTCATCTATTACATAAGGAGGCATAATGAAACTACATACTGCATTGACAATTGCTGGTACTGATCCTAGTGGCGGTGCTGGTATTATGGCCGATTTGAAATCCTTCCAAAGTCGTCACGTATACGGCATGGCTGTTGTTACCTCTGTGGTAGCCCAAAATACGACGGGCGTACATCATGTAGAACATCTGTCGCTAGAGAGTATTGACCGACAATTACACGATGTGTATTCTGACATTGAACCTCAAGCCGTTAAGACGGGCATGATTGCCTTGCCGGAGATGATGGATCTTATCTATCCTTATGTGAGTAAATCAATTCCTTATGTAATGGATCCCGTTATGATTGCCACTAGCGGTGATCGACTCGTATCAGATGAGGCAGTAAATTTCTTAAAATCCAAACTTATTCCGACGGCTACGGTGATTACACCTAACCGCAGCGAGGCTGAGGTCTTAGCGGACATGTCTATTGATTGTGAAAGCGACATAACAACGGCGGCTAATCGTATCTTACAGGACTTAGGGCCCCAAGTAGTTATCATTAAAGGTGGTCACATCGGCGAAGATGCAACGGATTATGCTTTCACTAAAGATGGTAGCGTTCGTACTTGGACAAGCCCTAAATATGATACAGTGCATACTCATGGTACAGGCTGTACCTTCTCCGCAGTGATTACGGCGGAGCTCGCTAAAGGGCGTGATGTAATGGATGCCATTGGTATTGCCAAGGACTATATAGCACTTGCTATTAAACATAATCCTGGGCTGGGAAATGGCTGTGGTCCCGTTAATCATATGGCTTATGGACTCTTATCTAATGGACCTGAAACGATGGATGAGCTTTTGAAAAATGACGAGAGGAGATAGTGATATGACCTATGAAAATCCATATATGAATGGTCAAATTTGGCCTGAACTCAACATATTAGAAATCTTGCGCCAGAGAAACCCTCTCGTTATTTGTATTACCAATGATGTGGTGAGGACCTTTACGGCCAATGGTTTGCTCGCCATTGGCGCATCACCGGTGATGAGTGAGTGTAGTGAAGATTTGCAAGATCTCATCGTCCATGCATCGGCGCTACTCATCAATATTGGTACTCTTACACCAGACAAGGTTAGTTACTACAAAGATGCTATAGCACTGGCGAAGAAACATGAGGTTCCTATCGTTTTAGATCCAGTAGGTTGTCATGCGGGGGCTTATCGTCTATCTGTGGTGTTGGACTTGATTAAGAGTGGCAACATCTCTCTATTACGAGGTAACCAAAGCGAAATTAAAGCTATCCATGATGCTTTAGGTCCTGATGATGAGGATAATAATTATACAGAAGGTAAAGGTGTAGATGGCGCACAAGTTGAGGATAGTGCTGTTATTGCTTATCGACTCGCACGTCTTATCAACTGCCCTGTTGTAGCTACTGGCGAAGAGGATTATGTTTCTGATGGAACTCGGGTGTTTGCCGTACCGCATGGTCATCCTATTATGACAGCTGTAACAGGAACAGGTTGTCTATTAGGGGCTGTATTGGCGGCTTTCTTTAGTGCGTATTATCCATGTAAAAACAGACTATCTATCGGTGAGTTTCTCGCCTATGCATTGGCTTATTATGGCTTGGCCGGTGAAAGTGCAGTGCAGGTAAGTGGCGTAAAACCTGGTAGCTTTAGTGTAGCCTTTATGGATGCCTTATATTCTCTTGGTGATGCGGTGCTTAAGTCCGAGAATCGTATACGTCCTCTAGTTGTGCCGGATCAATTAGAAGTATATTTCATCAGTGGTACGCAAGATGTGGAATTGAATGAAAATCGATTACTCTCTATCGTAGAGGATGCTTGTCGAGGCGGTGTGACTTGTTTCCAATTTAGAGAAAAGGGCGCAAGTACTTTAGTGGGGCAACAGAAACTAGAGTTAGCCCAACAGTTAAAACAAATCTGTGCTAAGTACAATGTACTCTATATTATTAACGATGATGTAGACTTAGCAGTAGCTGTTAATGCTGATGGCGTTCACGTAGGGCAAGAGGATATGAGCCTAGAATCCGTTCGTAATCTTGTAGGCCATAAGGTGGTTGGCATCTCCATTCACTCCGTGGAGGAACTTCATAAGACTGATATAATCTATGCTGACTGTGTAGGTGTAGGTCCTATGTATGCTACAAGTAGTAAACCTGATGCACAAGAGCCATGTGGACCGGAGCGTGTCGCTGAACTACAAGCAGAAGGCTTGACCTTACCATGTGTTGGTATTGGGGGAATAACTTTAGACAATGCGAAGCCTATACTAGAAGCGGGAGCCTGTGGTGTTGCCATCATATCTGCTATTGCTCATGCAGATAGTCCTTATGAAGCAGCACAACAATTTAAGACATTAGTTGATAGAACTGTATAGCCGATATGACCATGTGATGAGTTATGATATATGGCTAACTATTAGTCATGAGCGTACAAAATCTTATTAAATAGAACACAACCTTAATAATAAATAGAACACAAAAAAGACGATAACCTAAGTCATCGTCTTTTTGTTAAGGAAGTTGTTAGTACTTACTGTAAGATTATATTGTACTTACAGGTGTGTTTAATTTAAATCTGTACTTACAGGTTGTTAGTTTAGTTAGTGTCGTACTTACAGATTAGATGGATTCCACGAAACGGTGGAAGAAAGCTTGTGGGTGAGCACATACTGGGCAAAGTTTTGGAGCTTCTTCACCAACGTGTACGTAACCACAGTTAGCGCAGATCCAAGCAACTGGTTCGTCGTTGTGGAATACTTTGTTACCGGATACTTGAGCTGCTAATGCAAGGTAACGAGCTTCATGACGAGCTTCGATTTTACCAACTTCGCGCATTTGGTAAGCGATTTTTGCAAAGCCTTCTTTTTCAGCTTCGTCAGCGAAATCTTTGTACATTGTAGTGTGTTCGTAGTTTTCGCCAGCTGCTGCATCACGAAGGTTAGCTTCGATATCGGAAGATACATCGCCACCATGAAGAGCTTTGAACCACAATTTAGCATGTGCGGATTCATTGTGAGCTGTTTCTTCGAAATAATCAGCGATTTCGTTCATGCCAGCTTTACGAGCTGCTGCTGCGTAGAAAGTATATTTTTGGAATGCTTGGGATTCGCCAGCGAATGCTGCTTGAAGATTTTTTTCAGTGTTAGAACCTTTTAATTCTGCCATTTTAATACTCCTTTGTACTTACGATAATTTTCAAATTTGTTACTTAACTTATATATTCATAACCACTTGGTTGTGAATTCAAATAATAGAATACTTATTCTACAATTTTCGTGGGCGACTTCGCCTTAGTAAGAAAACTTATTCTTGGATTAAATAGACACTTGCCTAACTCTTAAAATAGTACTTACTGATTTTTGTTTTTTCGGCACTTGCCGTCTTAACAGTTTTATATACAATGGGATATTCGTATACTTAACGAATAATCATTGTTGACTATATTGTAACATACTAAATGAGAAATGCAAGTGTTTTTGTAAAATTTATTTCGAAAATTTTCTAAATGATAAATATTATCAATGTAGTAAGAATGCGGTTTCTTAAAGGTTGAATAGTATAGGGTTTATAAAATAAGTCCATTTTGATATTGAGAATGATAACTAAATGAAAAATCATTATTGATTACGTATTAATAATCTTTTTGTTAAATGTACTAATAACTCCTCATAAAATAACTATATAAATATAGAATTCTGATATGTTTATAGAACATTGTATTTTTTGTATAATAAGTATATAAATACTGAACGATGTAAAAGGAGGCGCTATGGCATTTATTAGATATTATATAGGCGATGTGGTAAAAATGAAAAAGTCACATCCCTGTGGCAGTGATGAATGGGAAGTTAAGCGGATTGGCACAGACTTTCTCATCGTATGTAATGGTTGTGGTCATCAACTATTGATGCCGCGCCCGAAATTTGAAAAGGCAGTTAAGAAAATCGTATCTCGATTGCCCGAGAATGAATAAGGAGGACGTATGGTACGACTCACTGATTACGTAACAAGTGGGGGCTGTGCGTGTAAGATTGGGCCTCATATATTAAATCGTGTATTAAAAGCGGTGACACCTGTTACCAATGAACACGTACTGGCAGATATGACAGGTGCTGACGATGCAGGGGTATATAAACTTTCAGATACACTAGCATTAGTGCAAACATTAGATTTCTTTACGCCCATGGTTAATGATCCTATTTTATTTGGTAAAATTGCGGCTGCTAATGCTTTGAGTGATGTATATGCTATGGGCGGAACACCGTTAACGGCTATGAATATTGTGGGATTCCCTGTGCCTCTTGTTGAACAAGGTATATTAACAGATGTATTAAATGGAGCGGGGTCCATCGTGGCTGAATCTGGTGCAGCTATCGTTGGTGGTCACAGCATTGAAAATAAAGAGCCTATCTTCGGTATGTCTGTAACAGGGCAAGTGAATCCAAATCGAATTTGGAAGAATAAAGGGGCCCAAGTAGGGGATGTATTGGTTCTAACTAAACGTATTGGAACAGGTATTATGAATAATGCTCTGAAAGCAGATTTATTCCCTGTAGGTACAGAGCAGGCTGTCACTAGCATGAGTACGTTAAATCGGGTGGGAGCAGAGGTGGCTCACAACTTTACCATCCATGCTTGTACGGACGTAACAGGCTTTAGTTTAATGGGGCACTCTGTAGAAATGGCTAGTGCCTCCGATGTGACAATACACATTAAGGCTTACGACATTCCTCTCTTTGATGATGTCATCGAAGCGGCTCAAATGGGATTAGTACCAGCTGCATCCTATGGGAATCGAAAGGCTATAACAGACGTTCAAGTAGATCAGAATTTGGACCCTGTATGGACGGATATTCTCTTTGATCCCCAAACCTCGGGTGGTTTACTGTTTTCTGTTCCTGCTAATGAAGGTGAACAACTCGTAGAGGCGTTACATAAGGCTGGTATAGACTGTGCGGCTATTATTGGTACTGTTGAAAGCTTTAGTGGATTAGCAGTACGCGTTACAGAATAGATTTATAAAAAATACGTTTTTTTACTATTGGCAAGCGATATTTAATTACAATATCATTAGCTGATAGCTGATAGCTGATAGCTGATAGCTGATAGCTGATAGCTGATAGCTGATAGCTGATAGCTGATAGCTGATAGGTAATACTTTTACAAAATATTTAATGTATATAACATAGAGGTGTATGATGAGCAATACAAAGGAATTGACTGTAGATGTGCGTGGTAGTTTGTGTCCAAAACCTGTGATTGAAACTAAGAAGGTTAGCGATGCGAATCCAGATGCTGTTATTACTACTATTGTAGATAATGAAGTGAGTCGCGATAATGTAGAAAAGTTTGGCAAGTCTCGCAGTTATGGTGTGGCAATCCGCCAAGATGGTAAGGATTTCTACCTCACTATGACCCCTAATGATAATCCAGTAGTAGACGGTAGTTGTGAACCAATGAGTTACGGCAACCGTGTCATCTTGATGACAAAGGACTATCTAGGTGAAGGTAGTGAAGAATTAGGCCGTAACCTAATGAAAACGTTCTGGGTATGCATGCTTGAAGCCGATGTAAAACCTTCTAAAATCTATTTCATCAATAGCAGTGTTAAGATGGTTGTAAATGATTCTGTTCATTTAGAAAATATTAAAAAACTAGCTGATCTTGGTGTTGAAATTGCAGCATGTGGCATTTGTCTCGATTACTTTGGGGTAAAAGAAGAACTTGGCGTAGGTAGTATTACAAATATGTATGCTATTACGGACTCTATTCTTGGGGAGAATGTAGTTAAGTTATAATTCTTAGCACTATCATTTTAACGGACCGATTTAGACGAGACGCCTTAGCTTTAAATGGATAGTCAATGGTATAACAATGTAAAGGTATATGCTATGGTAGGAGGTGAGGCATTGGAAAATAAAAAATTGTTAGTCGTCTTTACGTCCTATTATTTTGGCGATAAAGCAGACAAGGTATTAACAGAATTAGAGGTGCCTCATCAATTGATGGCAACACCTCCCGAGCTTTACGATATGTGTGGTTTATCTGTGCAAATAGATCCAAGTATTGTAGAGCAGGTTCAGACTATTTTAAAAGAACATAAGATTAGTACATCTGGCCTCTTTTGGTATGAAAAAGGCGAGCTAGCTGTACCATATAAAGCCTAGACATCGTCTAGGCTTTTTCTTGTTTTTTATTTAAATTTTGATTCTTATATAATTTAACGGCTAACTATGGTACTATAAATATATGATATTTTTTATCATTATGGAGGTATATATGAGCAAGTATGAAATAGAAAATGTAAAATTAACCGCTCCAAAATTGGATCGTAAAGATTTAGAATATGCTATGACCTATCGCTATGCTTGTAAGAAGTTTGATAGCAATAAGAAAATCTCTGAAGAAGACTGGAATGCTATTCTTAATGCGGCACGTTTGTCTCCTACATCTCTTGGCTTTGAGGCTTACCAATTGTTGGTGATTCAAAATCCAGAAATTCGCGAAAAAATGAAAGCTCATGGCTGGGGGATTTTAGCAGGTATTGAAGCTAGTCATGTAGTAGTTTTCTTGGCGCGTAAAAAAGTTGATCTTGAATTCGATTCTCCATATATTCGTCATATTCAAGAAGAGGTTAAACAATTACCTGCTGAAGTTGATGCAGCATACCGTGAGAAATATGCTCAATTTACTACAAGTGACTTTAAAACATTTGAGTCTGAACGTGCTGCTTTTGACTGGGCTTCAAAACAAGCGTATATCGTTATGGCGAACATGATGACTATGGCGGCGTATGAAGGCTTAGATTCTTGTCCATTAGAAGGCTTCAATCAAGATGACATGACCGCACTCTTAGGTGATGAACTTGGCCTGTTCGATACTAAACACTTTGGCATTGCTGTAATGGCTGCCTTTGGTTACCGTGATGAAGAACCACATCGCAATAAAACACGTCGTACAATGGATGAAATTGTAACAGTAGTTGAGTAGATCATATATGTAGAACTAAATCGAAATTCTTCATTTAACCTTTAGAATTGAATGCTATATTATAAATATATAACAATTCTAAAGTATTCATAAATACTGTATTTTTGATGGGATTTATGAATATTTTGATTGAATAGGAAGGAGTCACAATTATGGCATTAGAAGATAAATTAGATCAAGTTAAAGGTGCAGTAAAAGAAAATGCAGGTAAATTAACTGATGACAAACAAATGCAAGCAGAAGGTGCTGTTGAAAATACAGTAGCAAAAGTAAAAGATGCTGCTGATAGTGTTGTTAATGATATCAAAAAGACTGCAGATGATGCTAAAGATGCTGTAGAAGGTGCTATTAGTGGCCTTAAAAATGCATTGGGCAATGATGACAAATAAAATTAAATAAAAGCTATTTTGTAGCATTAAAAAAACCAGTAAATCCATCGATTTACTGGTTTTTTATTGCTATTAATTTGTATTATACGTTGAAGCGGAAGTGTGTTACGTCGCCGTCTTTCATAACATATTCCTTACCTTCTAGGCGTACAAGACCTTTTTCTTTAGCCGCATTTTGGCTACCGCAAGCTTGTAAGTCATCGAAGGATACGATTTCAGCACGGATAAAGCCTTTTTCAATATCGGAGTGGATTTTACCAGCTGCTTGAGGCGCTTTTGTGCCATTTACAATTGTCCAAGCACGAGCTTCCATTTCACCAGCAGTGAAATAGTTGATAAGACCTAAGAGTGCATAACTTGCTTTGATAAGTTTAGTTAAGCCAGATTCTTCAAGGCCAAGATCTTCAAGGAATGCAGCAGATTCTTCTTCAGATAATTCAGCAATTTCAGATTCGATGCGAGCAGAAACAACAACGATGCCAGCGCCTTCGTTTTTCGCATATTCCTCAACACGTTTTACATATTCGTTGGAAGAGTAATCAGATACTTCATCTTCAGAAATGTTAGCTACATAAAGAGATGGTTTTGCTGTAAGCAATGTCAACTCTTTGATCATTTCTAATTCTTCTTCTTCGAGACCTTGTGCACGAACTGGTTTTGCTTCACCTAGACCTTCGATGATGCGTTCTAGTAATGGTAACTCAGCACGAGCGTCTTTATCGCCAGATTTAGCGATTTTTTCAATACGTTGTTTACGTTTTTCTACAGACTCAAGGTCAGCAAGGCAAAGTTCAGTATTGATGATTTCGATGTCGCGGATTGGATCGATAGAGCCAGAAACGTGAGTGATGTTAGGGTCATCGAAACAACGGATAACTTGTGCAATCGCATCTACTTGGCGGATGTGGCTAAGGAATTTATTACCTAAACCTTCGCCTTTGGACGCACCTTCTACAAGGCCTGCAATATCTACGAAGCGCATAGCTGCAGGGAGGATGCGTTTGGAGCCAAACATTTCAGCCAATACAGCTAAACGATTGTCTGGAACGTCAACGACACCTACGTTTGGCTCGATTGTACAGAATGGATAGTTGGCAGCTTCAGCGCCTGCTTTTGTAATGGCGTTGAATAATGTACTTTTACCAACATTTGGAAGGCCTACGATGCCTACTTCTAAATTTGTGCTCATGGTACCACCTTTTATTAACTAATTGATTTCGTTCTTTGTGAAAGCTTCCGTAGAAACTCTATCAAATAAATATTATATCATATAGATGCTATAAATTTGTACTAAAAAAGTGACACCATTAGTCACATAGGTGACTAGTAGTGTCACTAAATCCCTTTACATAGAAATCGACAAATTATATATTGATGTCGAGGCCTCTAGATGTGTCAGGTCACATTTTCAAATTAGTAAGAGATGTGAGAGCTGATGCCGGAAAACATCTACGCCTCACTTCTTCTAAGTAGTATACCATAGAAGTAGATAAAATCCCACACATTAGTGTGGGATTTTATTTTGTGTCTTATAGAGAGTGAGCTCGTAATTCTTCAGCGGAATGTGTGGAGATCCAAGCTGGTGGAATGTCGAATACTGTGTAGCAACCTGTGCCGCCGTGTTTAGCAAGACGGTAGATACCACGAGCGTAAGCAACAAGTGCAGAGCCAGTAAATTCAGGATTGGAGTCAAGTTTCAAGGAATACTCAACAACATGACGTGTGCCTTCAGTGCTTTCACCAGAGCGAAGAACGAAGCCGCCATGTGGAATGCCTTTGTGGTCGCGATCAAGTTCTTCTTGAGAAATGAAGTTTACTACAGTTTCATAACCTACGAAGTAGTTTTCCATAGTTTTGATTTCGTTTTCAATTTTAGCTTTGTCCGCATCAGGAGCAGCCACTACATAGCACTCACGAAGGTGACCTTTGTAGCCATCAACGTCTGGAGTTTCACCATTACGGATAGCTTCAAGGTATTGTTCTTTAGGAACAGTGTATTGACGAGCATCAAGAACACCATCAATACGACGGATAGCATCGGAGTGACCTTGGGAAACGCCACGGCCCCAGAATGTATAAGATTTACCTTGAGGCAAGATGCTTTCAGCATATACACGTTGCAAAGAGAACATGCCTGGGTCCCAACCGCAAGAAATCAATGTAGCAGTTTTAGCTTCTTTAGCTACTTTGTCTACATTAGCAAAATGCTCAGGAATACGTGCATGTGTATCGAAGGAATCGATACAGTTGAAGTATTTAGTTACCATTGGAGTTTGTTCGATAAGGTCTGTTGCAGAACCACCGCAAAGAACCATAACATCGATTTTACCTTTGAAGTTTGGTAGATCTTCCATAGTATATGTAGGAACACCAGAAACTGTTTCTAAGCCTTTACGGCGAGAGAATACACCAATAAGCTCCATATCAGGCTGTAATTTTACGGATGCTTCAACGCCACGACCTAAGTTGCCGTAGCCAACGATACCAATACGAATTTTGCTCATATTAGCCTCCTATATAAATCGATAAATTTAATAATTAACATAACTATTATAGCACAAAATAAATGTATTTAATATTTTTCTATAGAATTAATTGCGATGGACTGGAGAAGCACTTAATACATAGGGGGGACATCGATTTTGGTACAACTATATCGATACATTGCGTATTGTTATACATATAAAATAAAAAATCATATGAGTAGAAATTGACACATATACCCCCGTCCTAGATACAATTGAACTAGCTTTATTTATAGTTTGAGTGTTATAGGAGGTAAGAGATGATAAGAAAGGTAAACGCTGCTGTTATTGCTGCATTAATTTTAACAGGAGCTAGTGCTTTTACTATGGCTTCAGCTACAACGGTGGAAAGTCATACAGAGGGTAAGTCCATCGGTCTTAATTTGTGGGGGGAACAAAGGCATTATACAGATGATTTGACTGTTAATGTATCTGGCCTTGGTGTGAATGGTACAAAATACCATAACAATGTGACTGGGATTTATGCACTTGATGGTACACAAGTAGCTATCGACAAGAATGTAACAGTGAAAATTACGAATCCAGCGCCGGCGGAAAGCGGAGGGAAACGCAGACCAGATTTGGCACATTATTACATGAGTGGTATCTATGTTGGTTATGGCGGTTTAACCAGTGATGGTAACAATGATGATACGCGTGTAACTGTAAAAGGCAATGCAAATATCGATGTAGTCGGTGTTGGTTTGCAAGCTAATAAAGACGGTTATATCCGTGTGCTGGGTGGGGCCGATATAAAAACATATCCCCTTGATACATCTGATACGTATTCTGCTTTATCTGAAGAAGGATTTGTCTATGTAAATACTGGTATGGATGGCTTAGAACCAGGCACTAATGATGTGAAAATGTATGGTAATGTAGGGTTTTTAGATAAAAATTATGGTATAGAGAAAAATCCTCATAACCATGGTTCTGAAATTTCATTAGGTTTAACGACACCCAATTCTAAATTAGTAGGTGGTGTGCTTAACGAATTTGATGAAAGCAATAATAATCCGTACCATGGTGGTTTGCGATTATATTTACAAAATGGTGCTACTTGGCGCAATGAATGGTTAGGTGCTGAGCGCGTATATCCTACGCAAGGTCGCCCAGATAATGCAAATTATTTATATACTGGTAGCCGTGTAGAACATTTCATAGGTGGTAAAGATGCAGCTAGCAAAGGTATTATCCAAGCTGTAGACGCTCGTCCTATTACAATTAATAACTATGCTGGTCATACAGCTATCGATTACGAAAAGGGTGCTCCTGCATCTGCACAAGGTAAAGGCCAAGTAGTTATCAATCATGCTGAAAAAGGCTCATCTGTAACTATGCACAGTTCTGCAGAGGCCCTTAAAGGTTATGCAAATATTAATAATCCTAGAGGTACATTACACCAATTAGCAAATAAGTTAACATACACTAACTTTAATAAAGGGGAACGTAATTTAGGTGTAAATGTACAGGTTGATGGTGGCCTTATTAGTCCTACATACTCTACTAATCTAGGTACAGAAAGCTTCGCTATCGATGGAAAAGCTAGCGTTACGGATCAAGCTGTGATAACAACTCGTGAAAGTGAACTTGTATCTGGCGCTAAGAGTGCACTGGCTGCCTCTATGATGCAAATGAAAGCAGATACAAATGATTTACAACGCCGCCTCGGTGATGTGCGTCTTAACTCTGATAAACATGGCGTATGGGGCAAATACATTGGTGGTAAGTCTAAAATTACAGATGATGCCTATGTAAATCAAACGTACAACATGGCTCAAGTCGGTTATGATACATTGCGTGGTGACTGGACTGTTGGCGGTGCTCTACTATACGGCACAAGCAATAACGATTACGCTCTCGGTTCTGGCTCCGGTAAGACGGCTGGCTTAGCTGTATACGGTGCTAAACAATTTAAGGATGGCCGTTATTTAGACATAATTGGCAAAGTGAACCGTTTGAAAAATGATTTCACTGTACGCAATACCTTGGGCACTACGTTGAGTGGTGACTACCGTAATACAGGAGCGTCCTTAAGTGTTGAATATGGTAAACGTATTAAAAAAGATAATGGCTTCTATATCGATCCTAATGCGGAATTGACGTTCAGCCGTTTGTCTGGTGAAAGCTTCGATGCACGTACCAACACAGGTAGCACAGTACATATTGATTCTGATGCAGTAAATTCTGTTATTGGTCGCATTGGCGTAGGGATTGGCAAGGAAAGTAAAAACAGTAATGTATTCCTTAAAGCTGCGTTAGCTCATGAGTTCTCAGGTAAAATGAATGCTACGTACAGCATGACTGGTGAGCCAATTACAGGTAGCGAAGTGAACCTAAAAGATACATGGCTTGACCTTGAACTCGGTGGTTCTTGGAGCGTACGTCCTAATACATATGTTTATGGTACTTTCACTAAAAACTTTGGTGCTACTGTAGATAACTCTTATCGTATTGACGCTGGTATTCGCCATAACTTTTAATAGATAGATGTAGTACTTATAATAAGGTTTTAGCAATTTGGGCTACTATTAACATATCTACTATTAAATTATAAAAACTAAATAATCATATATATTAAGGCATAGAAAAGACCGATTACCTTCCTATTATAGGATTGTAATCGGTCTTTTAGTTTTATAGGTATTAGAATTGTAACGTTTTGATTCTTTCAACAGCGCGAATAGTATTTTCACGGCTACCAAAAGCTGTTAAACGAAGGTAACCTTCGCCGTGAGGGCCAAAGCCAGAGCCTGGAGTAGATACGATTTGAACTTGTTCGAGCAAGATGTCGAATAATTCCCAACTAGTCATGTTACCAGGTGTTTTTAACCAAATGTATGGAGCATCTACGCCACCATATACAGTGAGGCCGATGGACTCAAGGCCTTCTTTGATGATGCGAGCATTTTCTTTGTAGTATGCAATGTTAGCGCGAGTTTGTTCGCGGCCTTCTTTTGTGTATACTGCTTCAGCACCACGTTGGATGATGTAAGGAACACCATTGAATTTAGTGCATTGACGACGGTTCCACATAGGGTTTAGTGGTTGGCGTTCACCAGATTTAGTTTTGCCAGTTACTTCCTTAGGCACTACAGCATAAGCACAACGTGTACCTGTGAAACCAGCAGTTTTGGAGAAGGAACGGAATTCGATAGCTACTTCGCGAGCGCCTTCGATTTCATAGATGGATTTTACAGTATCTTCTGTACTGATGAAAGCTTCGTAAGCGGAGTCGAACATCAAAATCGCATCATTATCTTTACACCATTTAATCCATTCTGCTAAACGAGCACGGCTTAAAACAGTACCAGTTGGATTGTTAGGGGAGCAAAGATATACGATATCTACTCTTTCAGAAGGAAATTCTGGAGAGAAGTTGTTTTCTGCGTAAGTAGGAAGGTAGACAACTTTTTGGAAGATACCGTCTACAGCTTCACCAGTACGACCGCCCATAACGTTGGAATCTAGGTATACTGGGTACACTGGATCAGTAATAGCGATGATATTGTCTTCGCTGAATAATTCTTGGATGTTACCAACATCAGATTTTGCACCATCGGAAACGAATACTTCGTCAATCGCAATGTCTACACCTAATGGTTTGTAGTCGCCATCAACAATAGCTTGACGTAAGAAGTCATAGCCTTGTTCAGGACCGTAACCGCGGAATGTTTCAGCTTTGCCCATTTCTTGAACGGCTTTGCTCATAGCGTCGATAATTGCTGGAACTAGCGGCAATGTAACATCGCCGATACCAAGACGAATGATATCTGCATCTGGATGAGCTGCTTGATAATCTGCAACCTTTTTAGCGATATTAGCAAATAAATAAGAACCTTGTAGGTTTAAATAGTTTTCATTAATATTAGCCATGATGACTCCTTTTTATAATCAGATTTCTCTATATATAGTAAATTATATAGAATAATGA
>USAV01000024.1 GCA_900552715.1 uncultured Veillonella sp. | reverse complement strand
GGTACATTAGAGCAAACAGTTACCGTTAAAATCGGGGATAATTTGGATGCCATGATGGGCGCTGAAATCCTATTAGAAGACGGTAAAATCGTTGCGTTTCGTCAATAATGAAGCCTAACGATTTCATCACTATAGGTGTTATCATCGCCCCGCACGGCGTGCGGGGTGATCTTCGTATTATGCCTAGAACCGATTTTCCAGAACGGTTCATGCATATGGATGCCTGTTACATCGATGGTAAAGAATACCACGTTGCATCCGCACGATTTCATAAACAATTCGTATTAGCTTCGTTTAAGGAAATTCCTGATCGCAACGCGGCTGAATTATTCGCTAAGAAAGAAATTCAAGTACGTCGTGAAGATTTGGTAGAATTACCAGAAGGCCGTTACTATATCTTTGATATGATTGGCCTTGAGGTGCAAGATACAAAGGGCAATGTACTTGGTACATTGACGGATGTATTACAACCGGGAGCTAATGATGTATATGTGGTTTCCAAAGAAGGGGAACCAGATCAATTGTTTGCAGCCATTGATGATGTTATCATTGACATCGATATGGACAAACGCATGATGATCGTTGATCCGCCTGAGTGGGTATAATCCATTTAGGCGGTTTTTTTATATCTATTTATAGGTGTCTTATGATAGAATTAATTATAAGATAGCTATATATAGATATATGATAATAATAAGTGTATTCGGGGGAGGCCTGTTGTGAAAATAGATATTATATCCTTGTTTCCAGAGTTTTTTGATGCCTTCTTTAGTCATTCCATCATAAAACGAGCCATAGAGGCGGGACGGCTAGATATGGCTGTGACGAATCCGCGCGATTTTAGTCATAATAAACATGGACAAGTGGATGATACACCGTATGGTGGTGGGGCAGGCATGCTCATGATGGCGCCTCCTATTTTTGAGGCTGTAGAATCTGTTGCCTCTAATTATGATAGTGCTATTAATGGCAACTATGAAACGGATGAGATATGTGATGAGATGAGCCTCATTGGTAATCCTGGTGAAAGTATACGTCGTCGCATTGTATTTATGGGTCCTACGGGTCAACCTTTCACACAGGAAAAGGCTAGAGAACTAGCAACTTATGATCAACTGATTCTCGTATGTGGCCATTATGAAGGTGTTGACTATCGTGTAGAGGAGCATCTAGTAGATGAAACCATTTCCATTGGTGACTATGTGTTAACAGGTGGCGAGTTACCTGCTATGGTCGTAGCTGATGCGGTGGCTCGTATGATTCCTGGCGTATTAGGGGCTGCTAGTGGGGCTCAAGAGGATTCATTTTATGAGCCCCTTTTAGAATGTCCGCAATATACAAAACCACCAGAATTTAGAGGGTGGACTGTACCGGATGTTTTACGCAGTGGTCATCATAAAAATATTGCCACATGGCGTCAAAAGGAAGCACTAAAACGGACACGATTGTTGCGTCCTGATTTGTTGGAACGACCATTAACAAAAGAGGAAATTAAACTTTTAAAAGAAATTGTTGAAGAAGAGTCTAGGCTATGAATTTTAAGTGTTATGATGTTGTAGAGATTCAGGGAAAGCGATACGTAGTTATTGAAGTTATCTCCTATCAAGAATTCATCATAGAAAAGACAGTGAATTATACTCTTAATGATGAAATGTATAATAATGAATTAGGTACTCATAAAGGGGCTAAGAATTGGACCGAATATGGTCTTATGCCAGTGGATGGTGAAGATAAAAAATGGCTCACCATTGTAAATGGGGAAAAAGACTGTTGTACCTTTTCAGAGACTGTTTTACGTTCAACGCCGCCTAAAGGATATAAACTGTACGATAAAGGCTTACAACGCGTCATGTCTGTTGAGGGCGAAAGTAAAGCTAGAAGCGGTGATAAGGCCGATTATAAAGAATATAGATCAATTAAAAAGGATAAAACCTATGTATTCTTTATGGAGGACTGGCATGGTGGTTTGACGGATCAGGCTCAAGGTGAGCGGATTCGTTTGGCTGATGTACATCGACGGCGAGATCAGGCTGCTCAAGCAGTGAGTAAAAAGATTCGTAATGCAGCTCGCAGAAAAGAATGGACACGATTGGGTCTGAGTTGGGGAATCATTTTATTCTTTTTGGGATATTTGTTTATAGGAGATATGACTTGGCATGAATTGCGTGATGAAGTAGGATTCCCATATACCATGGAAGAGCGCATTAAAGATTCCTATTATTATGAACCGCAAGGCACAAAAGACGGTTTGATGGTATATACGTCAAAGCAAGATCCTAATGCAACGGCTATCGATCTTATCGATGCTGTGTATGGCAAGGTTTATAACATTAAACAAGACACTAAGTCTCCTGAGCAATGGATTGTCATTTATACGACTAAAGAGGTATCTGTTATTAGTGTGGTTAATGGCACTACGTATGTTGAAGTGGGGGAATTAAAAAACTTGTCAGATTCGGAGAATACACGCATAGCGACTATTAGAAATGACAGTGAAATATTGTTACGATATGCGTATATGGTGGAATTAAAGAATAAGCAGGGACGTAAGACGTTATCAAATATAATAAAAGATTGAGATAGTATTGATTTCAGTTACGAAATCAAACGAAGGAATATTATATGTATGAACCAAGTAAGAATACTGTTTACATAGCCATAGCTTTTACATCTATAGCAGCTCTTGTAGGTGTTTATTCCTATTGGGATGATATTAGTTATGCTCTATGTGATGTGGTCAAACCAGAATCGAATAATGGTGAAGTACGGCTCATAGATGATGAAGGTAAAAGCTATACCTTGATTAATCATGGTGATGGAAAAGAAACGGCACTTTATGATGATGCTGAGAAGTCTGTTACCTTTCATCGTGATGAGAAGGGTGATATTATATGGGATGCAGGCTTAGCTAGTTTGATTCCGACTTTGGCGGTAGGATACTATGCATTTCATGGTTTTTCAGCTCCAACGGCATATATGGATGCACCTAGTATGACCTATCGCGCTACATCACCTCTTACCCCTTTTGATGCAAGTACAGGCGCTAGTAAATCTAATAGTGCAAGAGTGGCTAGAACTATTAATGAAATGACTAGAAATCGTTACAATACTAAAACGAGTAATCGAGCACATAGAATTGGTGAAAAGTATGGCTTTGGTAGTGTAGGGGCTCGAACTTCGAGCGGTGCCTCTTAATGAAAGGATGAACAATGAAATCCTATATTGATGAGCTTGATAGAAACATATTTAATTTCGTGGAATATGAAGGGTATGATGATCGGTATCCTTCCTTATCTATGCAGGCCTTTTCATCCGACTTTTACGATGAAATTCGCCATGCTTCACGTAGATTATTTCAAATATTTTGTAAAGCTGCAAAAGTATTTCAAATGGCACCAGATGACTTTGCTCGAAATATGGATATGCCAGATAATTTAATTCCTTATTTACATAAGTCGAATGCCTTAGGGTTACCGACGTGGTTATCACGCTTTGATTTTGTTCTCGATGTAAATGGCAATTTGCGGATGGTAGAACTTAATGCAGATACGCCATGTTTTCTTATTGAAAGCTATTATGCCAATGAAGTGGCAGCTAATTATGTAGGACGAAAACATCCTAATATAGAATGCCAAAAAGAATTACATACATTTTTAAAGCGCATGTATGACGCTGTTTTATCTGCTAAGTATGGTAGAAACCAATATGAATCTATGCGGGCAAATAGAGAGAGCTTACCTAAGGATCCCTTTGTATTCTCTTGTTTTCATGATTATTTTGAAGACTACGGTACAACACAATTCCTTATGAAGGAATTAAAAACAGCCTGTTCTGAGGCAGACACGCGATTCATATCCTTTTATGATATGAAGATTGATGATGAGGGCATTCCTTTAGAAGATGGTAGTCATGCGACTCTATTATATCGATTGCATCCCATGGAACTTTTGATTGATGAACAAACACCAGATGGCGAACCTTTGGGTGAAATGTTCTTAGATTTGTACGAGGATGATACATTCGCTCTTTTTAATCCGCCAGAGTCAATTATTTTACAAAATAAATCCTTTATGTCCTTAGTATATGCATTGTATTTAACAGATCAATTTTTTACGAAACCAGATCGAGATATCATCGAGCGTTATTTGGCACCATCCTATTTTGAAAATGATTTTTCAGCTCTTGATGATGGCCTTTATATTCAAAAGGAAATTTGGGGCCGTGAAGGAAGGCATGTACAAGTTGTTCAAAAGCGTGGTGATACATCTGAGCTTTACATGGAAAAGCTAGTTGATAACTATGACGATATCGTTTGTCGCGACAGTAAAAAGGTGATGTATCAAGACTTTATACAGCAGAAACGTTTTACTCATACAGTGGATTGTGGAGTGAAAGATGGATTTTTAACCTTATCCTGTTTTATGCTTGGCGATCAAGCCTCCGCGGTAGGGTGCCGTTTTTCCCCAGAGGAGATAGCTGGTACAGAAGCATATTTTGTACCATTACTAATAGAGTAAGAGAAATACTATCTAATTTTTGACCATATAGAGTATGGTTAAACAAAGGATAATAGGTGTACTTCGTAGCAGTTGTGGTTATGTCTACTTTAGAGAGGGTGCGTATGGAGTTTAATTGTTATGATGTCTTAGAGGTTCATGGCAGCCGTTATGTAATCACTGAGAAAATTAAATATATAGAGATTATTCCAAAAGCAGATAAGGAACAATCCTATAGGGGCCAGCCGTCTATGACAAAATCACCTGGTGATTATTGGCATGAATATGGACTAGAGGCTGTTGAGGGAATCGATAAAATATGGTTAACCATTGAGTATAATGATAATGAATGGTGTACCGTATCTAGAACATCCTTTCATACACGGCCGGGGAAAGATTTTACATTACATCAAATCGGTTTAGAAAAGGTTGTCGATGTGGATGGTGAAAGTGGTGCCTCCGTAGGGGACCGCGCAGGATATCGAGAATATCAGCTACCTTGTGAAGGTGGTGCTAGTGTATTCTTTGAAGAAGAGTGGTTTGAAGGTAAAAAAATGTTTGCCGAAGGATCACGAGTGCCCTTGGCGAACATTCGTCTTTGTAATGATGCAGCCGCTCAAGCTATTAAGCAAAAGATGCGTAACAAATCAATGAAAAAGAGGTTTGGATCTATTGCTGTTGGCGTGGGGTATGGTGTACTATTTTTACTATTTTTATTTTGGTCGGACAATGATTTGTCTTGGCATAGTATACGCGCTATGTTTGGAGTGCCTTATACGGCAAAAGAACATATGCATGACACATCTGCATATTATACAAAAACAGATTCGGATGGCGATTATGTATACACGTCTTCGTTGGACCCTGTTAGCACCGCATTAGATTTGATTGATTCTGTGAATGGTGATATTAAAAATGAGCGGGACAACTTAGAAGAGGGACATGAAGTTATTGTATTTTATTCTGGGGACTTGGTGTATATCATTACCAATACGGATGGACAAACTAAGGTTAAGGTATGTGAACAATCAAAATTGACACAAGAGGATTGGAAAATTATTGATCGTACATTAATCAGCTCTCATATACTCGATAACTATGCGACTATGGTTCGACTAGGGGATAATACGGGACGCGAACGGTTGTATCCTACCAGCAACTCTAATAACACATCCAATACAAAATTATATTATTAGGAGGCTTATTATGATTTATATACCAGATGTATTATTGACGATTTTTTATGCTTGTTTTGGAATTTTTCTAATGTTAACAGCTAATACTGTTATTGATTTCTTTGTACCCGGCAAATTCAGCGAAGAAATTAAACGTGGTAACTGTGCTGTAGCATGGCTCTCAGCGGGTTCATTTATCGGTATTGGTGAAATTTTGCGCGCTGTCATCATGTCTCCTGTAGTGACTACTGCTGATACATCTTTATTGCATGGTGTGGTGGCCAGTATCGTATATGCTATTTTAGGCATTATATTGTTTGTAACAGGCTATATGTTTATTAATTTATGGCATCGAAAATATAATTTATCTGAAGAGATTATGCGTGGTAATACTGCAGCGGGTATCCTCGTATTTGGTATCTTTGTAGGTCTTGCTCTCGTTGTTAGTGGTGCTGTGCACTAAGGGAGTGTCCTATGTATAAGCCAAGTAAGAAAACTCTATACATAACGAGTGCTTTTGCCGCTGTAGCGGGCCTCGTTGGTGTGTATTCATACTGGAATGACATTGCTTATGTTGTATGTGATAAAATCTATCCTGAAGCAAATGACGGGGAAGTTCGATTAAAGGATAATCAAGGTAATCGTTATTCTCTATTAAACCATGGAGATGGTAAAGAAACAGCTTTATATGATGATAACCGGTCTGTTACCTTTCACCGCGATACTAGTGGAAATTTAGTATGGGACGCTGGTTTAGCGGGGCTGTTACCTAGTATTGCAGCAGGCTACTATATTTTTCATGGATTTAATCCACCTACAGCGCGTATGGATGGACGAACTATGACCTATCGTGTGGCAGCCCCTTTAAAACCCTATGAGGAGCCTAATGTATATACAACAACAGGTTCAAATACGCATAGTTCTTTAGGACGACGTACGTATAAAGACTATGAGAAGCGTAGAAGTCAAAAAGCCTCTTCTATAGGTCAAAAGTCTGGTTTTGGTAGTGCAGGTGTACGTTCTAGTAGTTCCTAATGGAGGCCGATATTATGAAATCGTATATAGATGAACTTGATACGAATATATTGCCCTTTGTAGATTATGAAGGCTATGATGATCGGTATCCTGCGCTTTCTACACAATCTTTTCCGGCTGGTTTTTATGATGAAATTCGACATGCGTCGCGCATGTTATTTCAAATATTTTGTAAAGCCGCTAAGGTATTTCAACAGGCACCTGATGAGTTTGCTCTCAATATGGATATGCCCGAAAATTTGATTCCCTATTTACATCGTGGGAATCCATTGGGCTTACCTACATGGTTATCTCGATTTGACTTTGTCCTTGATGATAGAGGACAATTGCGCATGGTCGAGATTAATGCGGATACACCCTGCTTTCTAATTGAAAGTTATTATGCTAATGGTGTAGCGGCACGATATTTCGATAAAGTAGATCCTAATATAGATGCTTATAATGAACTTGAACGTTTTTTGAAACGCGTATATGAAGGAACATCTCGTAAAAAATATAGTGTGACTAATAAACAACATAATATGATGACGGATAATGAAACAGAACCCTTTGTTTTCGGGTGCTTTCATGATTATTTAGAGGACTATGGAACTACACAGTTTCTCTTACAGGCTATGAAATCAGCATGCCCAGAAGCAGATGTTCGATTCCTATCCTTTTATGATATGGTCATTGATGATGAGGGTATTCTATTATCTGACGGTGGTCATGCAGCCAATCTGTATCGTTTACATCCCATGGAACTATTGATTGATGAAACTACAGCAGATGGTGAACCACTAGGTGAAATGTTTTTAGATTTGTATAATGAATACCGCTTTAATCTATTTAATCCACCAGAGGCGATTATTTTACAGAATAAATCGTTTATGTCCTTAGTGTATGCTCTATACTTAACAAACCAATTTTTTACTGCCCCTGAGCGAGATATTATCGAGCGCTATTTGACGCCGTCCTATTTTGAAAGTGATTTCCCGAACCTTGATGATGGACTTTATATTCAAAAGGAAATTTGGGGCCGTGAAGGGCGAAATATTCAGGTTGTTCAAAAACGTGGAAATCAAGCTGAACTATACATGGAGAAATTTGTAGATAACTATGATGATATAGTTTGTCGGGACAGTAAAAAGGTTATGTATCAGGACTTTATTAAGCAGAAACACTTTACTCATACCGTAGATAGTGGTACGAAAGAAGGCTGTTTGACATTATCTTGCTTTATGCTTGGCGATCAAGCTTCTGCAGTCGGTTGTCGTTTTTCTCCAGAAGAGATTGCCGGTACTGAAGCTTATTTTGTACCGCTTTTAATCGATTAATTTTATTTTGTATTTTTATTGTTGTGGAGATTTAAGGCTTTGGCTAATTTATATATTGGACTTGTTCATTATCCAATTATGAACAAGCATAAAGAGGTCATTACGACGGCCATTACAAATTATGATATTCACGATATTGCACGAGCATCTATTACCTATGATGTATCTAAATATTTTGTGATTCACAATATACCTGCTCAGCGTGAGTTGGTGCGCACCATCATGGAACATTGGAAATCTGGATTTGGTTCTACATACAATCCAGATCGCAAGGATGCTTTCACCGGCGTGGAGTTGGTTAACTCTATTGCAGTAGCAGTGCGAATGATTGAAGACCTAGAAGGTATGAAACCTATTGTGGCGACAACAGATGCACGTACCTATGATAATACAATTTCCTATGCACGGATGCGTGAACATCTTGAAAATGAGGGGCGCCCTGTGTTAGTATTATTTGGTACCGGTTATGGTATGACAAAAGAAACGATGGAAAGCTTTGACTATATTTTAGAACCTATATATGGCCATGGTGAATACAATCATTTATCTGTGCGTAGTGCTGTATCGATTATCCTTGATCGGCTGCGGGGCGAGGCATGGTGGAATAAATAGGAGGCGTCTATGTCAGGACATTCAAAATGGGCAAATATTAAACATAAAAAAGGTAAAACCGATGCATTGAAGGCTAAATTGGCTACGAAAATCGGTCGTGAAATTACTGTAGCAGCACGTATGGGTGGTGCCGATCCAACAGGTAATATGCGTTTGAAATTGGCTTTACAAAAAGCTCGTGAAAACAATATTCCTAAGGATAATATTCAACGTGCTATCGATAAGGGCGTTGGCGCTACGGATATGAACGCATACGAAGAAATCGTATATGAAGGTTATGGTCCTGCCGGTGTTGCCGTTACTGTAGAGGTTATGACGGATAATCGTAACCGTGCGGCTGCCGATGTACGCCATGCATTCTCTAAACAAGGTGGTAACCTTGGTGAAAGCGGTTGTGTAGGTTGGATGTTTAAATCTAAAGGCGTATTCGTTATCGATAAAGAAGGTCATGACGAAGATGAATTGACTATGTTAGCTCTTGAAGCGGGCGCAGAAGATCTTAAGTCCGAAGATGATGTATTTGAAATTTATACTACTCCTGAAGATTATGATGCGGTAGAATCAGCTCTTGCTGATGCGGGCATTGAAACAGAAGTAGCGAAAATCACAATGATTCCAGATACTACAATTGAATTGACTGGTGATGATGCTGTAAAAATGCAAAAAATGCTAGACGTATTGGATGATCTTGATGATGTACAAAATGTATATCACAATGGTATTTTGCCAGACGACGAAGAAGAATAATATTAAGGAGTACTCTGAGGGGTGCTCCTTTTTTATTGATTCATGAAATTTAGAGTTTTTGTAAATGTTAAGAATACTAATAGATTTCTTATAAATTTTATATTGAAATTCATGAACTTCGATGTGGTATTGTGCTATAATAAAATAGATTATGTAATGGAGGTAGGCGACAGCTTATCTCATTTTTAAACTAGGGGGTTGAGATGCGAATAATAGGTATTGACCCAGGCACGGCTATATGTGGATATGGCATTATTGACGTGAAGGGCAGCAAATTAACGCCAGTAGCCTATGGGGCTATTACAACTCCTAAGGAATTAACTGATTCACAACGGTTAGAAATTTTATTTAATGATCTAAGTGATATTCTAGAGGAATTTAAACCGGATAAGTTCGGCGTAGAGGAATTGTTCTTCAATCGCAATGTAACGACGGCGATTAAGGTTGGGCAAGCACGTGGAGTTATCTTGTTAGCAGCTGAACAACAGCGTATTCCTATTTATGAATATACACCGCTACAAATCAAGCAAGCTGTTACAGGATACGGTAAGGCTGATAAGAATCAGGTTATTTATATGACCATGAATATTTTGGGGATTCGTGAGAAAATTAAGCCCGATGATACGGCAGATGCATTAGCTGTTGCCATCTGTACGGCCCATAGTTCTCACAATGATAGATTGAAGAGGTTGGTATAATGATAGGGTATGTACGGGGCATCGTAACACATCTCTTTAAAGAGTCTTGTTACGTAGATGTACATGGCGTAGGGTATCGCGTATATGTGCCGACCACTACGCGTCAACAATTGATTGAAGGCCAAGAGGCAACGTTATTCACGTATTTAAATGTACGGGAAGATGCGATGCAACTCTATGGCTTTTGGACGGAAGAGGAATATGAGCTGTTTATTCTACTCATTTCTGTTTCCGGTATAGGTCCTAAGGTAGGGTTAGGTATTTTGTCTGGCATGACACCGGAGGCTTTTAAATTAGCAGTAATCAATGGTCAAGTTCAGCAATTAACTAAATTGCCTGGTATTGGCAAGAAGTCTGCAGAGCGACTTGTTCTTGAATTAAAGGATAAGTTAGCTAAAATGACATATATCTCTACGGAGTCACCGGCGGTGATTCAGCCAATTGGCGTTACTGCAAGTGGCGCTGCAGGAGAGGCTATTGAAGCTCTTGTATCACTAGGATACTCCGAGCGAGATGTGGCTGATATTGTGGAGTCATTAGATGATGGTAAACGCGATGTATCTGAGCTGATTAAGGTCAGCTTGATTGAGCTTGGGAAAGGACGATAAGGATGAACGAAGAAGTACGCCTTGTCGGAAATGGCGAGCACGAAGAAGATATGTGGCAATATAGCCTACGACCAAAGTTCTTTAATGAGTATGTAGGTCAAGAAGAGGCTAAAGGCAATCTAAATGTGTATATTCAGGCGGCTAAGCAACGTGGTGAAGCCTTAGATCATGTATTGCTCTATGGTCCACCAGGTCTTGGGAAGACTACTTTGGCAGGAATTATTGCGAATGAATTGGGTGTTAATTTTCGCATAACCTCGGGTCCTGCCATTGAAAAGTCTGGTGACTTGGCTGCGATTTTAACAAATTTAGATGATCACGATGTACTATTTATCGATGAAATTCATCGCTTGTCTCGTAGCGTAGAGGAAGTATTGTACTCTGCTATGGAGGACTATGCTATCGATATTATCATCGGTAAGGGGCCAAGTGCTCGAACGGTGCGCATTGATTTGCCAAAGTTTACTTTGGTTGGTGCCACTACACGAGCCGGGGCTTTGGCGGCACCATTGCGGGACCGCTTTGGTATTATTAACCGGTTGGAATATTATAAACAACCGGAATTAGAGTTTATTGTGACTCGGGCCGCAGAAATACTCAATATTGGGATTGAGCCAACTGGGGCTAGCGAAATAGCGCGTCGTTCAAGGGGAACACCGCGTATTGCAAATCGTCTACTTAAACGGGTTCGTGATTTTGCACAAGTTATTGGTGATGGGGTTATCACTCAGGAAATTGCAGATGAAGCGTTACAACGTTTATACATAGACAAAGAGGGACTCGATCGAATCGATCGACGTGTGTTGGAGTGTATTATTGAAAAGTATGATGGTGGTCCAGTAGGTATTGATACTATTGCTGCGGCTATCAGCGAAGAGAGAGATACCATCGAAGATGTGTATGAACCATATTTGATGCAATTAGGATTTTTAGGACGCACACCACGTGGGAGGGTGGCTACTAAATTGGCCTATGAGCATTTAGGTATTTCACAGACAGGGAAATGACAATGAAAACGAAACGATTACAATTGATGATAATGGCAACGTTGTTTTTAGGTGTAAATATTGGTGGTGCTTCTGTAGCACAGGGAGCTACATTGCAACATAAAAGTACAGTAGTAACTAAAAAGCCAATGCCGAAATCAACAGTATCTACAACAAATGTATCGAAAGTAAATACGACGAAGCGGTCAACTTTTCGACCACTTGTAACTAAACCGGCTCCAAAGCCTGTGCCAAAAGTGACTCCGAAGTCAAATGCAACTAAGGCTGCAACAACGGCTCAAAAGCCTGTTGCAAAATCTACAGTTACTAGTGCTAAGGCTACAACGGTAAAGCCAGCTGCATCTAAGGCTGTAAAAACTTCTGAAGCCAATAGTATTAAAGCTAATACGGCTGCTATTACGCGTAATAAAGTAGGTTCTGTTGTTACACCTGCTACGGAGCGTGTAGAAAATGTACCAAATGTGCGCGTGTTATTGGGTAGTCGCAGTTCCGATGCTACAGTTACATCTACTGCTAATCTGGTTGTGTTAAATAGTGCTAATGGTCAAGTAAGTACAATCAGTGCAAACCGTGGTACCTCTGTTGGTATTCGAAGTGGTAAAATTGCTGTCAATGGCAAGGTCATTGATACAGTAGTTACATTAAAACCAGCCAATAGTGATGCACCATTCTTGTTTGAAGGCAAAGGCTATCGTGGAGGACTTACATTACGTGCTAATAATGGAAAGATGATGGTCATTAATTCTGTGCCTCTTGAAGACTATCTTTATGGCGTAGTTCCGCAAGAAGTCGTTCCATCTTGGCCAGCAGCTGCACTAGAAGCACAAGCTGTAGCTGCTCGAACTTATGCTCTTCATACTATGGAAGAGAATAAAGGTAAGCTGTATGATGTGAGTACGTCCACAGATCACCAAGTTTATAATGGGGTTAGTGGTGAAACGCAAGCTACTACAAATGCAGTTAATAAAACAAAGGGGATGGTTATGTTATATAACCAACGCCCTATCAATGCTTTATTCCATTCTGATGGTGGCGGTTATACTGAAGATAGTGTCAATGTTTGGGGTAGTGATGTACCGTATTTGAAAGGTGTAAAGGATTTTAGTACTGGCACATCTACATCGAACTGGACGGTTACTACTTCTCGTCAGGCCCTTGAAAGTAAGCTTAACGCAGCTAGTAAAGGGGTTGGCAAATTGAAGAGTATTCAATTGACACCTCTTGGCAAGCCAGGTCAACAAACATCTGACCGCGGCGTATCTGGTCGAATTAAGAGTGCTACTTTCATAGGTACCTCTGGAAAAACGACCATTGATGGGGATTCTTTACGCAGTATTTTAGGCTTGAAATCAACACTATTTGATTTTTATGTAAATTATAACCCAGCTAAAGATACAGGTAAGGCATATCATAATTTTACTGGTAGCAATGATACTGTCTATATTAAAGGCCACGGTTGGGGACATGGTCTTGGTATGTCTCAATGGGGCGCTGCAGAAATGGCTAAGCGTGCGACACCAGGGGATACAAATTATTACCAAACTATTTTGCGTCACTACTATAGTGGCATTACATTAAAGAAAATGTACTAATAAGGATTGCGATGAAAGTTACAGATTTTGATTATGAATTACCAGAGGAACTAATTGCTCAACATCCTGTAGAGCCTCGTGATACAGCGAGACTGTTGACCTTAGACAAGGTTACAGGTGAGGTTGCGCATAAAGAGCATTTTTACGATTTGCTAGATGAACTCCACGAAGGGGATGTACTTGTATTTAATAATACAAAGGTTATTCCTGCGAGATTATATGGCCAACGTCAAGGCTCTGGTGGCAAGGTTGAGGTATTGCTCCTCACACCATGTGGTGAAAATCGCTGGGAATGTCTTGTTAAACCTGGTAAAAAATGTCCTATTGGTCAAGTTATCGAATTTGATGACCGATTAAGTGGGACCGTTATAGATAAAACAGAATTTGGAGGTCGTATCATTGAATTCACTTGCGATGGTGTATTTGACGATGTGATACAAGAAATTGGTGAAATGCCATTACCTCCATATATTCATGAGAAGTTAGAAGATAAAGATCGTTATCAAACTGTTTATGCTAAGGAAAAAGGTTCAGCTGCAGCTCCAACCGCAGGGCTTCATTTTACACCTGAATTATTAGAAAAGATAAAAGCGAAAGGTGTAGAGCTCGAATTTGTTACATTGCATGTTGGCCTTGGAACCTTTAGACCTGTATCAGCGGAGACAATTGAGGACCATGAAATGCATAGTGAGTTCTTCGTGGTATCTCAAGATACAGCTGATCGTATTAATGAAGCTAAGCGAAACGGACGCCGTATTATTGCGGTAGGTACTACTTCTGTGCGTACCCTTGAGTCAGCTACTAATGATGACGGTGTCTTACAAGGCATTAGTGGATGGACACAAATCTTTATCTATCCTGGCTACAAATTTAAGATGATTGATGCATTGGTAACAAATTTCCACTTGCCTCAATCTACATTATTAATGTTGATTAGTGCATTGGCTGGTCGCGAACATTGTTTGGCGGCCTACGAAGAAGCTGTACGCGAACGGTATCGTTTCTTTAGCTTCGGCGATGCTATGTTTATACGTTAGGAGGGACTATGCCGAGTATTACTTATGAATTACAAAAGACATGTCCTCACACGGGGGCTCGTGCTGGTTTATTGCATACGCCACATGGTACCTTCCAAACGCCTATGTTTATGCCTGTAGGTACACAAGCTACAGTTAAAACTATGACGCCTGAGGAATTAAAGACGATGGGATCTCAAGTCATCTTGAGCAATACATACCATTTATTCTTACGTCCTGGTCCTGAACTCGTAGAAGAAGCAGGTGGCTTACATAAATTTATGAACTGGGATCAAGCTATTTTAACTGATAGCGGTGGGTTCCAAGTATTTAGCTTAGGCGATATGCGTAAGATTACTGAGGATGGTGTAACCTTTAGATCTCATATTGATGGGTCTAAACAGTTTTTATCTCCAGAGGTGGCCACAAAGGTACAAGAGCAATTAGGTTCTGATATTGCCATGGCCTTTGATGAATGTATTCCCTATCCTGCGGACCATGATTATGCGAAACGCTCAACAGCTCGTACCACACGTTGGGCTCATCGTTGCCAAGAGGCTCGTAAAGCGCATGACCGTCAAGGAATGTTTGGCATTGTACAAGGTGGTATGTACAAAGACTTGCGCAAACAAAGTGCGGAAGAACTCGTGGCTATGGACTTTGAAGGTTATAGCATAGGCGGTTTATCTGTTGGGGAACCTCATGATTTGATGAATGAAATTTTAGAATATACTACGCCACTATTGCCAACTAACAAGGCTCGTTATTTAATGGGCGTTGGTACGGCGGATTGCCTTGTAGAAGGCGTAGCACGTGGTATTGATATGTTCGACTGCGTATATCCTACACGAGTTGCTCGAAATGGTATGGCCATGACTTGGAAAGGTCGCCTTAATATTCGAAATGCGCAATTTGCTCATGATTGGGGTCCTTTAGAAGAAGGCTGCCAATGTTATACATGTAAAAATTATTCTCGCGCTTATATTCGTCACTTGTATAAGGCGGAAGAAATTTTGGCGTTGCGTCTCGTAACATACCATAATCTTTACTTCTTGCTTGAGTTTATGCGTCAAATGAGACAAGCCATCTTAGAAGATCGGTTCCCACAATTTAGAATGCAATTTTGGGATAGCTTTAAAAAATAGCAATTAAGTCTAGTCAAATCTATATTAGGTAGCTATACTAGAAAAGAAAAACATATTTATTACACTAGGAGGATAAAATGGAAGATATTTTACAAGTGTTGCAAACTAGCTGGCCTATTTTGTTGATGGTCGTAATTTTTTATTTCTTATTGTGGCGTCCACAAAAGAAACAACAAAAAGAGCGCGCTAATTTGTTAGGCAGCTTGAAGAAAGGTCAAAAAATCGTTACTATCGGCGGTATTTATGGCGAAATCGTTGAACTTGACGATGAAAAAGTAAAGGTTCAAGTATCTGAAAAAGTAGAGTTAACATTTGCACGTTCTGCAATTGCTAACGTTCTTTCCAAGAAAAACAAGGAAGAAAAATAATGAATACAAAGGAAGCAGTGCGCCGGGCGTGCAAGGCCCAGCGCGCTGCTTTATCCGTTGCTGATTGTCATAGATGGATTACGCTTTTGACAGATCAAATTGTTAATAGTCCTGAGTATATATCAGCTAATAGCATTATGGCCTATTTGGCGATGCCCAAGGAGGCCAATTTAGACGATGTTATTCGTCATGCTTTAGAACATGGCAAATCCGTATATGTTCCAGTATGTACAGATAAGACGACCATGATTGCCGTTCGTCTTAAGTCTCTAGAATCTATCACTCGGGGTGTGTTAAATATACGCATTCCCTCTGAGCCATACGAGGTTATTAATCCACATGACTTGGATTTGATTTTAGTGCCTGGTGCTGGCTTTGACCGTCAAGGCGGTCGCATGGGGATGGGGAATGGGTACTATGATCGATTTCTCAAGGAACTTTCACCACGTACATTTATGGGCGTATGCTGGTCAGTACAATTGTGGGATATACCAATTCCAATGGATGAACTGGACCAACGGATGAGCAAAATTGTAACGGAGCAAGGCGTTATACATTGCGTATAGTAGTAGAAGGGAGCAACTATTTTGAACGGTAAAGCTATTATCAAGTTTTTAGTAGTCATTGCTGCCATCATTGGATTGTTTGCGTATTTTATTCAACCATTAGCAGGCTCTTTGAAACAAGGTCTAGACTTGCAAGGTGGTACGCACATCGTATTAGAAGCAGAGGACTCTGCGACTGGTGCAGCTGACAATGATGCAGTGGAACGAGCGAAGCAAATCTTAGAGCGTCGTATTAATGAAATGGGTTTGTCTGAACCATTAGTACAACGTGAAGGTGCTCGTCGTATTATCATCGAATTGCCAGGTGTAAAAGATCCTGACGAAGCGATTAAACGTATCGGTAAGACAGCAGTCTTGGAATTTAAAAACGACCAAGGTCAAACTGTTATGACTGGTGATGATTTAAAAGATGCAAAAGAAGAGTTAGGTCAAAATAAACAACCACTCGTTGCTATTGAATTAAGCGATGAAGGGGCTAAGAAATTTGCTGATTTAACATCTAAAAATATTGGTCGTCGTATTGCCATTACATTGGATGGTAAAGAATTGACTAATCCTGTAGTACAACAAGCAATTACAGGTGGTAAAGCAACTATCTCTGGTAGTCAAAGCTTAGAAGAAGCTAAAGACTTGGCTATTTTATTACGTTCCGGTGCATTGCCTGTTAAAATTAATGTATTGGAAGTACGTACAGTTGGTCCTTCTTTGGGTCAAGACTCCAAGGATAAATCTGTTGTAGCCTTCAGTGCTGGTATTGCAATGATCATGATTTTCTTGGTTATTTTATATCGTTTTTCTGGTATTGTAGCTAATATTGCATTACTTGTATATGTTATGCTCTTATTGCTCGTATTAGGTAAAGGCTTTAATGCGACTATGACATTGCCAGGTATCGCGGGTATTATCTTATCCATGGGTGTTGCTGTAGATGCGAACATTCTTATCTTTGAACGTTTTAAAGAAGAGGTGTTCTCCGGTAAGTCCATGCGTGTAGCCATGGAAGCTGGTTTCAGTCGTGCTTTAGCAACAATTACAGATGCGAACGTATCTGTTATCATTACTGCTGCTATCTTGACAATCTTAGGCTCTGGCCCTGTAAAAGGTTTCGCTATCAGCTTAGGCGTAGGTGTTGTTGTAAGTATGTTCACAGCGATTACTGTGAGCCATTTCTTATTGCGCTTACTTATTGACTGTAACTTTACGAACCATCCATTCTGGTTTGGTGCGAATATCTCTCCAAGCACAAGTGCTGACGCATTTGCACCAAAATCTTTGAAAGGAGGTAAACGCAAATGACATTAGACGTAATTAAGCATCATCGTTGGTGGTTTGCAATTTCCTCCACACTTGTTATTATCAGTTTGATTTCCATCTTTACTAAAGGCTTTAACTTTGGTATTGATTATACTGGTGGTACGATTGTTGAAGTTGTATTTGATCAACCTGTAGAGGTTAGTCAAGTTCGTGACGTATTAAAAGAATATAATCTTGAAAACGCACAAATTCAGCTTTCTGGCGATACTACTGGTGATACAGCGGGCGAAGACGTAATGATTCGTACACGTAATCTTGAGCCTAGTGAAAGTGCCGCTGTGATTGAATCTTTGACTAAATCTATTGGTAACAATACAGTTAAACGTATTGAAACTGTAGGTGCTGTAATTGGTTCCGAAGTTACAGAACATGCGTTGTTAAATCTTGTTATAGCGTTTGCGGCATTAGCATTGTATATTTCTTATCGCTTTGAATATAAAGTTGCTATTTCTGCGCTCGTTGCTATTTTCCATGATTTGATTATGGTTCTTGGGGTATTCTCTTATTTCCAATTAGAAATTGATGCGTCTTTCTTGGCGGCTATTCTTACGGTTGTAGGTTACTCCATGAATGAATCTGTAGTTATCTTTGACCGTGTTCGCGAAAATACACATACACATAAACGTTCTGATACATTTGCAGATCTTGCGAATGCATCTATTACACAAAGTATTCACCGTAGTTTCTATACATTAGCTACCGTTATGTTTGCCTGTGTATCCCTTTATCTATTCGGTGGGGACACTACAAAGAACTTTGCTCTTTGTATGATTATTGGTTTTGCTAGTGGTGCGTATTCCTCTATCTGTGTAGCTACATCCTTATGGGTTATGTGGAAGAGTCGCAACAAGAACGATATCCGCAATCAACAATAATATATAATGCTTTTACCTATTATTGGTAAAAGTATAAGAACCTCTCTGTATTATATTCAGAGAGGTTCTTTGTTTATGTATCATTTATTAATAAATTATTACTATGGATAACTCATAGATATATGTATAGGATATATGTACATAGTAAGGAATATACTTATTGAACTCTTTGTATAGGGGCGTAAAATAGCAAGGTAACACAATGTTGAAAAGGGGATAGATAGATGGATTCAAATCGATTATGGAGCCCTGCTTTTATAAACTATGGTATAAGCAGTGGCATTTTATATATGACACAATATGTTCTTGTAGCAGCCTTGCCGATAGTCATAACCTCTGAATTAAGTGGAAGTGATTTAGATGCGGGATTAGCGATGACCTATTTTCAAATAGGCACAATTGTATGTAGGCTCTTTGCAGGTCGCTTGATTGATGGCTTTAATAAACGAGTTGTATTACTACTATCAACTGCTTTATTTTTCATCATTATGGGGCTCTTTAATTTTACAACCTCTTTAGAAGCCATCTTTGTATTGCGGGGGCTACATGGTGTTGTATTTGCTTTGGGCACGACTGTAATGGCGGCGTTGGCGGTATTGGTGTTACCTCCTAATCGAAAGGGGGAGGGCATAAATATGTTTGCTATCTTTTCGAATGTGGCAATGGTATTAGGCCCTGCAATAGGCTTATATGCACTTGCTTCATATGGTAGTATAGCTCTCTATCTTTTCTTAACTATTATGACTGGCTTAGTCCTAGTATTGAGTAATTGTATTCCCTTATCAAAAGAATTAGCATCGCCTAAACCATCTACTCACAAAGGGTGGCATATATCTCAATTTATTGAAAAAAGAAGTTTACCTTGGGCTTTAATGGGACTATTTATTGGCTTTACATATTCTGGTGTGTTAGTATTTATTCCCATTGAGTTAAATAGTATGGGCGCTGGTATTTGGGGTAGTGCATTTTTTGCTATCTTTGCAGTAATGATCATAATTAGTCGCCCTTTAGTAGGAAAAGCATATGCTCGGTATGGCTCTACATATATTATCTACCCAGGCCTAGTACTCTTTATACTAGGACTATTAGCGTTAGGAATAGCTACTACGCCATTAACCATAATATTAACGGCCCCTTTGTTAGGTTTAGGTTATGGTGCAGCACAACCAGCATTTCAAGCGTTAGCCATTCAATCAGCACCAATAGAACGGGCTGGGGTATCGACAGCAACATATTTTTTAGCATTAGATATAAGTGTGGGGGCGGGATCTGTCATTCTTGCTCTGTTAGCTAGTGCTGTAGGATATCAGTATCTTTATATGTTTACAGCGGTGACAATGATTGTAGCGTTGGCTTTATATCATATATGGATAAAGAGGTATACGCCTCTAGAACTGTAAAACAAATATAGTGATATAGTAAAAGCTACTAACCGTATTAGACTATTAGACACAATATAATAATCAATCCTTAGAATGTATTTTATGGTATGTTCTAAGGATTTTTCTTTTATCAAACAGTTATAAGCTTATAGGTTTATAAGATAGTACTTAAAAATAATATGAATAAAGATAAAAGAGAAAATAGTGTTATAAAATTTAAATCCTTAAATTTGTCGAAATTAGAAGTAATTTTTGAAATGTGTAGTGAAAATAAAATGAAGTTGTAAAAATGGCCACTTTATGTGTTGACGATATTTTTATTTATGCTATACTTATACAAGTCGTTAGGACACAGCACAAACGACAAGCAAAAAACTTCTAAAAAAGTTTTGAAAAAGTGCTTGACGGAATGAGCTGAACTTGATAGAATAATCAAGTCGCCAGTTGATGAAACACTTCGAAAGAGGTCGTGGAAACTGGTACAGATCTTTGAAAACTGAACAATGATAGGTAATCAATCAATACGATTGAACATATGCCAGAGTGCGGGTTTTGACAAGGTCAAAACCAACCATAATTCAAAGTTACTTAAATGTAACGACAACAAATAATGAGCTATTCAAATAGCTTCAAGATA
>USAV01000023.1 GCA_900552715.1 uncultured Veillonella sp. | reverse complement strand
GAATGGCACCAACCATACATATGATTGGTGCCAAAGAAGGCTCGTAGGGTGAACACCCCAACATTTGACAGAGAGCCTAAATATACAAGGCTTCTATGAGTTATTGATAGGAGCCTTGTTTTTTTGTGAAAACAAAATGAAATTATTAAATAATCTTTAATTTTAAGCAATCAAATATTATCAAAAGTTTAGGTATAGGTACTTTTCAAGACATAGATTCATTGGTATAATATGAATACAAAATGAATTTGAGCAATTAAAGAGATTATATTTAAGAGATTTATATCGAGGTAAGGGGCGATATAAAGATGAGAATGGGGAAGAAGATGAAACGCATTTTAGATTTACATACATATATTTTGCCAGCTATGGCAGATGGAAAGGGACCTCAATCCATGGCTGAATCTGTGCAAATGGTTAAAGATTTAGTCCGTTCTGGTATTACAGATATTTTTTGTACACCTAAGGTTAATGAGCTAAATGTACAGACCGTTGTTGAGTCAGTAGTGGAGCAGGTAGAAAATTTAACACAAGTAGTATCTGAACAAGCGATATCGGTTACATTACATAATGGTGCCGTTGTTGAGTTAGGTGATGGTATGATTGACTATATACGCAATCATAAAGAATCACTTGTATTAGGTAATAGTCATTTTATGTTAGTTACTATTCCACAAGATTGTAAGTTATATCATGTAGATGCGTGGTTACAGACTTTATGTGACTTAGGCATCACGCCTATCATAAGTGAAGTGGAACGTAGCGACCTTTTCTTTAATAAACCTGAACAACTATTGGAATGGGTTGATAAGGGCATTTTATTTGAATGTAATATTATGTCCTTTACACATCATTCTGAGCATTATACGAGAGCTATTGAATTATATACGAATGGTCTAATACACTTCTTTGGCACTGGTTATGATGTGATGAATAATCAATATGGTAGCTATGTAGATGTAATTTCTAAACTAGATATTGAATATAAGAAAGATTTACTTAGTGACGTCCGATTAAATGAACGCGATTTATTAGCGGATAGAGTATTTTATCCTACGGTACCGGATCATTGGGCAGGAAAACGACCTAATTTTTGGACTCGACTTCTTTCAATCGCTTTATAAAAAAAGAGTTTTTTTGTTATGCCGTTTAAGTATAGCAAAAAGACTCTTTTTTACATGATATTGTATTTTTTATTGCAATAAAACACTATATATAGTATACTATGAAAGCAGTTAGAAATACGAAATAATCTATTGAATTTTGTATTTTTCGTAGTAAATAATATAGATTGAGTATGGTTTTTTCCATACTTTTTTATATGTAATGACATTAATTAATTCGGAGTATGGGAAACGGGGAGGTTCCGAGATGTTGCAGGTCATTAAACGGGATGGTACAAAGGTACCTTTCGATAAACATAAAATTGCAGTAGCTATTGAAAAGGCAGAACATAGTAGTACGGGGTTATATGAATCTGGCTTAGCTGAACGCATTGCTGACGAAATTGAAGCATATGCTATAAAACTTCAAAAGGATATGACAATCTATGCTATAGAAGATCAAGTATACTATAAGTTGATTGAGTATCATAATCCTGCAACAGCTCGTGCTTATGAAGGTTATAAAGCGGTACAAGCTTTCAAACGTCGCCAAAACACGACTGACGAAGATGTCATCGGTTTGTTGGATCGTAGTAATGTTAGTGTTCTTGATGAAAATTCTAATAAAGATGCTGCTATTGTATCTACACAACGCGATTTAATTGCTGGTGAAGTGTCCAAGGATATTGCGCGTCGTAAGTTGATTCCTACAGATATACTAGAAGCACATGATAGCGGTGCTATCCATTTCCACGATATGGACTATATCATCCAACCGATGTTTAACTGTTGCTTAATCAACTTAGAAGATATGTTGACAAATGGTACAGTTATCAATGGTAAGCGCATTGACACGCCAAAATCATTCCAAGTAGCATGTACTGTAACAACTCAAATCATTGCACAAGTTGCATCTGGTCAATATGGTGGTCAAAGTATTAATGGTATTGACCGTATTTTGGCACCATTCGTACGTAAATCTTATGAAAAAATCCTCAATAATGTAATTGAAGAACAAGTTGAGATTTACGGCATGGAACCAAATATGGAAAAGGCTCGTGAAATTGCTTGGAAACGCACGCGTAAAGAGGTAAAGGACGGCATTCAAACCATTCAATACCAAATCAATACATTGATGACTACAAATGGCCAATCCCCATTCGTTACATTGTTTATGTATTTCCAACCGGATTATGAATACGCTAAGGAAGCGGCATTAATTACGGAAGAAATTTTACGTCAACGTATTAAGGGTGTAAAAAATGAAGCCGATGTATACATTACACCAGCATTCCCTAAATTGATTTATGTATTAGACGAACACAATGTTTATCCGGATAGCCCATATCATTATTTAACAGAATTAGCTGCTCAATGTACGGCTAAACGCATGTATCCTGATTATATTTCTGCAAAGAAGATGAAGGAAAATTACGAAGGCAATGTATTCAGCCCTATGGGATGTCGTTCCTTCTTATCTCCTTGGAAGGATGCAGAAGGCAATTATAAATTTGATGGCCGTTTCAACATGGGCGTAGTAAGTTTGAATTTGCCACAAATTGGTATTTTAGCACGCGGTAGTGAAGAAAAGTATTTTGAAATCTTGGATAAACGCCTTGAGCTAGCTGAAAAAGCATTGATGTTACGTTACAATTTATTGAAAGATGTAGTAAGCGATGTATCCCCAATTCATTGGCAACATGGTGCTATTGCGCGACTTAAAAAAGGTGAAAAAATTGCTCCATTTTTGACTGGTGGCTATGCGACGATTTCCCTTGGTTATATCGGCATTTATGAAGCATGTCGCTTGATTACTGGCGAATCTAATACAGGTGAACATGGTCGTGTTTTTGCCATGAAAATTATGGATCGTTTAAACCAAGCTATTAATGAATGGCGTGAAAAACATAACTTAGGCTTTGGTCTTTATGGTACGCCTGCTGAAAGCTTAACAAATCGCTTCTCTTCTTTGGACCGAGCACGCTTTGGTATTATAGAAGATGTGACGGACAAAGGTTACTATACGAATAGTTATCATGTAAGCGTTCGTGAAGAAATTAACGTATTTGATAAATTTGCCTTTGAATCTGAATTCCAAAAGAAATCTACAGGCGGTTGCATTTCCTATGCAGAAATTCCGAATATGTCCAGTAATATTCCAGCAGTATTGACGATGATTAAATATATTTACGACAATATTTCCTATGCAGAGTTCAATACAAAATCTGACTACTGTCATGAATGCGGATTTGATGGTGAAATCAAGGTTAATGATGACAATCAATGGGAATGCCCTCGTTGTCATAATACAAACCGCGATAAATTAACAGTTATCCGCCGTACGTGTGGATACCTTGGTGAAAACTTCTGGAACGAAGGTCGCACAAAAGAAATTAAAGATCGTGTAATGCATATTTGATTTTATTAATCGTAAACATGTTAAAAGCTGTGCCATCGGCACAGCTTTTACTATATACATGATAAATTGAAATATATCTATATGTTTAATTTGGTCAAAGTTGATCATAGGCAAATATGGGGGTTATTATGAGATATGGACAGATCCGACAATATGATATCGCCAATGGGGAAGGTATACGCACATCTATATTTGTAACTGGTTGCACCCATTGCTGTTATAATTGTTTTAATGAAGAATATCAAGATTTTAATGCTGGTCAAGAATGGACTGATAAAGAAACACAGCTAGTTGTGTCTTATGTAAAAGATCCTAATTGTGCTGGCCTTACCTTGTTAGGCGGTGAACCATTTCAAAATGTAGATGGTATGCTAGCTATAGTGAAAGCGGTGCGTGAAGCAGCGCCTGAGAAACCTATTTGGGCTTACTCTGGCTATGTTTGGGATGATATTATATCTGATCCATCGCGCCGTAGCTTAGTGGAACAAATCGATATTCTTGTTGATGGTCGATTTGTAGATGAGTTAAAAGATCCATCACTTCGGTTTAGAGGCTCCTCTAATCAGCGTATTATTGATGTACAATCTTCCTTGAAACAAGGTGAAGTCATACTAGCTATGGAGTAAAATAAAGATTATGTTAGATAAACGATTGTTAGGATTGATTATAATCGTCGGATTAGTGGCAGGATTAATCGGTTCCTTTTATACTCATTTAATGCACTATATTCAACATTTTATGTATGCCTATTCGACATCCGATGGCTTGACGTTTGGTCAAGCTGTGGCCCGTGTATCGCCTGAACATCGATTGTTAGCCTTACTGGCCTGTGGTCTTGTTGGCGGTGGAGGTTGGGTTCTTATCCATCGTTATGGAGATCCACTGGTAGATATAAAAAAAGCTGTCCAAGATTCTACAAAAGAAATGCCTCCGTTGACCACATTTATTCATGCTACATTGCAAATTATCACGGTCGGCATGGGTTCTCCACTTGGTCGAGAAGTAGCACCTCGTGAAGCTAGTGCTGGTATCATGTCTGGATTATTGCGCTATGTTGATATGCGCCCTGAGGACAAGTCGCTTATTATTGCTTGTGCTGCTGGTGCAGGCTTAGCTGCCGTATATAATTCTCCTTTATCAGCTGCTATTTTTACGCTAGAGACATTACTTATCACATGGAATGTTCGAGCCATGAGTGCAGCCCTTTTATCGTGTGGACTAGCTACATTGGTCGTTCGTCAGGCAGGGATAGGAGATCTTGTTCAGTATACGATGCCACAACCACCCTTATATGGTAGCTATCAAGAATTTGCTATCGTCCTTGGCGCTGTCATTGCTATTGGCGTTGTTTTATTTGATAAAACACAATCTTTATTACCTAAGTTTGATAGAAAAAGCCCTAAAATGATTGTCATAGCTCTTTTATCATTTGCTGTTATTGGGGTGATGGCTATGTATTTTCCAGAAATCCTCGGTAATGGTAAAGCTGGTAATCAGTTGACCTTTACAGATTTAGTAGGATGGGATTATGCATTAGGTCTATTAGCTACTAAATGGATTGCCGTGTTACTTGCCTTAATGGCTGGTGCTTATGGTGGTCGAATTACGCCATCCATGATGCTAGGTAGTACATTGGCATTAGCCTTTGCAGCCTTGTGGAGTATTATGGTCAGCCCTGTACACCTTGGCTTTGCTGCATTTATAGGGGCCGTAATTTTCTTGGGATTGGCACAAAAGATGCCGCTTACATCCTGTGTGTTCATGTTAGAACTTTCACGATTTTCCGTGGAAATGTGCTTCCCAATGGCGCTAGCTATGGGCTCCGCATTGATAACTCAGCAGATTGTAAAAGCAAGATTCCAATTATAAAACAAAACTGTATACTATATCGGACGATATTCTGATGATAAAGAAATAGCGACTAATTGATACCATGTGATCAACTAGTCGCTATTTTATGTGTGAAGGCTCTATTTATAGAAAACCCTATTTTTTACATTGTAGTTATACAATTTTGGCGCTTTTGTCGTATTCTTCGCCACCACAATCTGGTAACATACCATATTCTACAGTCCAAAGGTGTTTATATTTTAATGCTTGATTGTGGATTCTTTCAACTTGGGATTCATCAGTACGTACGATGCGTGCAGGAATACCAACGACTAAAGAATAGGGAGGAATTGTAGTGTTTTCTTTTACCACTGCACCGGCTGCAATGATAGAGCCAGTACCGATATGACAACCACTTAGTACGATGGCCCCCATGCCAACAAGTACATTATCCTCGATGGTAGAAGCATGAACAATGGCGCCATGACCTATAGTTACATAGTCTCCAAGTATACAAGCCTCATCATCATCGACGTGAAGCACAGAGTTATCTTGTACGTTGGAATAACGACCTACTACAATTTTATTAACATCGCCACGAAGTGCACAGTTTTGCCAGATGGAGGCAAATTCTTTTAACTCTACATCGCCGGCTAGTTCAGCACCAGGCATAACACAAGATTTTGGATCTAATTTTGGATACTTTCCATGATAAGGTAACATAGGACCTCCTATTAAATTACTTCGATAAAGCGTTGTGCTTTACGGATTGCCATAATAGCTTCATTAATAACAGAGTGTACAATAGTTTGAGCTGGTTCAATTTCATTAAGTCTATTAAGCGCTTGGCCTACTTGTACAGCACCATTGACAACGTCGCCATCGATAGCAGCTAATTTATTTGTACCTTGGGACATTTTGCTGCGTTCTTCTTTTGTTGTAACGCCATCAGTTTCTGCTGCAATATAACGGTCTGTAAAATCACTGCGCAAGCTACGTACACCACCGTGACCGGAGAGAAGACCTGTTACAACGGAGTCAGTATCTGTGGCTTTGATAATTGCTTCTTTCATATTTTGATGAGCTTTACATTCTTCGGCAAGTAAGAAACGGGAACCCATTTGTACACCTTCAGCACCCATCAATAAAGCTGCTGCTAAACCACGACCATCAACGATGGAACCAGCCACAACAACAGGAATAGTGATTTCTGGTAGAATGTTTTCCATCAAAGACATTGTCGTTTGAGAACCGATGTGACCACCAGCCTCCATACCTTCTACGACGATAGCATCGGCACCAGCATCTTGAATGCGTTTTGCTAATTTCAAGGAAGGTACAACAGGAATGACCTTGATGCCTGCTTCTTGGAATGGCTTAATATATGGGGTAGGGTTGCCAGCGCCAAGTGTTACAAATGCAGGTTTTTCTGCGATGATAACATCTACTAATTCATCTTTATTTGGGGCCATAAGCATTAAATTTACACCAAAAGGTTTATCTGTTAGTTCTTTGCATGCGCGGATCTCATTACGAGTCCATTCTGCATCGCGACCGCCTAAGGCGATAACACCTGTAGCGCCAGCGTTAGCTACAGCTGCAACTAATGTAGCCTCAGAAACCCATGCCATAGCACCTTGGATGATAGGGTATTCGATATTTAGTAATTCAGTCAGTTTTGTTCTCATGAATCCTCCTATAATATAGTTATATATAAGATAATAAAATCTACTTATGTGGCGAATATTTAGTATACCACTATATATTTCTAGTAAATAGTATATCATAAAAATCTAATTGATAATAGATTTCATTATAAAATTACGTATGAAAGTAATAATAGTCAGCTTTCAGAGGATATTGAAAATTTTATAGAAAAATGGAAAATGAGTATTGAAAAGTTTCGATGTCTTTGCTATACTATATTACAGATAAAGTATCTTAACGATATGAACACATTAATATAATCTCAAGTGAAGGAGGAAATAGACATGGAAAAATACGTATGCGTAGTATGTGGTTGGGTTTATGACGAAGCTGTTGAAGGCGTAAAATTCGAAGATCAACCAGCTGATTATGTTTGCCCAATTTGCGGTGTTGGTAAAGACCAATTCGAAAAAATGTAATTGACTTACCAAAAAGACTATCTTGAGTCCGCTTAAGATAGTCTTTTTTATTTGACAAAGCACTATGTCATGTTTATAATATTATGAGTCGAGGTAAGATTATGAAACTGCAAGTAGAGCAAGCAAAAGAACATATAGGAAAGAAATTTCCTTATAGCTATACGATACCAACCTCTGAGCTTGGTGACGTAACTGCTTTTCCTTGGAGCCGTCATGATATAACCATTAATGGTGAGTTTTGGTTTGATGGTCAAAATTACATCGTTCAAGGTTCGATAGAGTCTAAAGGTGATTACGAGTGTTCTCGTTGTTTAATTGCAACAGAGCATGATCGTAAGGATTCCTTTGAGGAAATCTTTAGTGATTCTAGAGACGCTGCTGAAGATGTGATTCCTTTCGATGGAGAGGAAATTGACTTAACCGAACTAATTAGGGATACATTAATCATCAATGAGCCCTCTCAAGTGTTATGTCAGGATGATTGCAAAGGATTGTGCGTTCATTGCGGAGCAAATTTAAATGTTTCACCTTGTTCTTGTGAATCCTTTGTGGTGGATCCTCGATTTGCAGAGTTACGTGCTTTGCTTGATGAGAAAGATGATAGATTGTCCTAATGATTGTACTAAGGAGGTGCAGATAATGGCAGTACCTAAGCGTAGATTGTCTAAATGCCGTCGCGATCGCCGTCGTGCTAATTGGAAATTAGAAGCTCCTGGTTATGTAGCATGCCCACAATGCCACGAACCTAAGATGCCTCATCGTGTTTGCCCTACATGTGGTCACTATAAAGGTGAGCAAGTAGTAGCTAATGCTTAATATGTGAGCGGAAAAAAGACGCCTACTGTAGTAGTAGGCGTCTTTTTTGTATGCTTTTGTATACTTTTAGTAATATATATAACTTAATATACTTCATATGCATTAGTCAGTGCCACTATTTTATAGTAATATAAAGCTGTAGAATAGTGGCATTTTTTATACTTTTATAAATAAAAAGATACTTAAATATAAAATAATAACTATATTTGGTATATATGTGGAAAATCTGTTACTATATGTATGAAAAGCCTTGCCAATAAGGGAATTATTGTATATACTTAGGATGTAATATTAATACTAGGTCATAAAAGGTGGTCCCATGAGTCGGTTAAAGAAGCAAGAGCGCCAAAAGCAGTTACAAGAAAAACTGAATATTACGCCATTTCTTACTGATGAAGAATTGGCTACACACTTTAATGTAAGTGTGCCAACGATTCGTCTAGATCGTCTAGAGTTGGGCATTCCTGAATTGCGTGAACGTATACGCGTCATGGCTACAGGTCAATCACAAGAAGCGGTAGAACATGTACCGTACGAAGTGGTTGGTGAATTGATCGATGTTACGGAGGGGCAACAAGCATTATCGATGCTACGTACTACTTCTGACATGGAGGATCGATTTGGATATGTAGAGCCACAGTATTTATATGCTCAAGCGAATTCCCTCGCAAAGGTAGTCATGGGGACTACTGTTTGTTCTGCGGAGGTTGGAAATATAAAATATAAAAACCCAGTTGGAGCTGGTACTAATCTGGTGGCAAAAGCAGAAATTGTGCGTCGCCGTGGTAATAAGTTCTTTATTTGGGTCATTATAAGAGATAAAATAAAAGAAGTATTTCGCGCAAAATTTATTATGGAATCCGTAGAGAATAGGGTGTAGATTATGAAAATTGCAATAGACGCCATGGGTGGCGACTTTGCTCCATTGGAGACTGTACTAGGATCCATTGAAGCCGTACGAGCAAATGAACACATTGAAGTGGTGCTCGTCGGCGATGAGCAGCAAATTTTTAATATATTAGAAGCTAATAATGAAGCTAAGAATCCACGCATTTCTGTACATCATGCCAGTCAAGTTATCGGTATGGATGAGCATCCAGGACAAGCATTGCGTAAGAAAAAGGACGCATCTGTTGTGGTAGCAACATCTTTAGTTCGTGATAATGTCTGCGATGCCGTGATTGCTCCTGGTAGCACAGGTGCTGCTGTAGCAGCTGCATTGTTTGGTCTCGGTCGTATTAAAGGGGTTGATCGTCCAGTTATTGCAACTCCGATGCCAACAGTTAGTGGTATTACTGTTATGTTAGATTCTGGTGCTAACTCAAATTGTAAACCAAAACATCTTGTACAAGGTGCATTGATGGGTTCTGAATATGCAAAACTTTTATTAGGTAAAGAAGAACCTACAGTAGGGTTATTAAATATTGGCGAAGAAGCCACTAAGGGGAACGATGTCGTTCTAGCCACATATCCAATTTTGGAACGTATGAAAACTATTAATTTCAAAGGTAATATTGAAGGCCGTGATATTCCAAAAGGGGTCGTAGATGTTGTTGTTTGCGATGGTTTTGTCGGTAATGTGGTACTTAAATTTGCAGAAGGCTTGGTAACAGGTCTTACACAATTAGTAAAGGATAGCATTATGGCAGGTAGTATTTTTGCTAAAATTGGTGCTATGCTTGTAAAGCCAGCTTTAAAAAAGATGGCAAAACGCTTAGATCACACGGAAAATGGTGGTGCTCCACTCTTAGGGGTTAACGGGGTGTTTATGATTGCCCATGGTAGCTCCAAAGCTAAAGAGATTAAAACTGCTATTGAAATTGCTAGTGATTTAGTAGAGCGTAAAATTATTCAACACATAAGAGAAACAATGGATATTGAAGGAGCCTTGAAGTATGACTATGATGAGTAAACCGGTAGGAATCATTGGTACTGGGAGCTTCCTTCCTGACAATGTAGTAACAAACTTTGATCTAGAAAAAATGGTTGATACTAATGACCAATGGATTAGAGAACGTACTGGTATCGAAGAACGACGCATTGCACCGGAAGGTATGAATACATCCTATATGGCGACTGAGGCAGCAAAAAAAGCCATGCAAATGGCTAAGGTTAGTGCCGAAGATATAGATATGATTATCTTTGCTACCTTAACACCGGATATGATTATTCCTTCAGCCGCTTGTGTATTACAAGCGAATTTAGGAGCTAAGAATGCAGCGGCCTATGATTTACAAGCCGCATGCTCTGGCTTTGTATATGGATTGATTACTGCAGCTAGCTATATTAGCTCCGGTTTATACAAAAAGGTACTCGTTGTGGGTGCTGAAATTCTCTCCCGTCGAGTAAATTGGAATGATCGTGGTACATGTATCCTCTTTGGTGATGGCGCTGGTGCCGCAGTAGTATCTGAGGTCCCTGAAGGCTATGGCATTAAAGGTGTTGATATGGGGGCCGATGGTACTGGTGGTCCATCTCTTTGCATTCCTGCAGGTGGTACAGCTGTAGTTGCCAATGACCAACGCGTTGAAGAAGGTTTAACATTTATTCATATGGATGGCCCTGAAGTATATAAATTTGCTGTTAAAACGATGGGACGTACTGTTTTAAAATCTTTAGAACGAGCTGGGATGGAACTTAATGAGTTGGATTTCTTTATTCCCCATCAAGCAAATATTCGTATTATTGATTCGGCTGCAAAACGCTTACATATGCCGATGGAAAAAGTATTTGTTAATTTACATAAGTATGGTAATACATCTGCCGCGTCTGTAGCGATAGCTTTGGACGAAGCTAATCGTGAAGGGCGTTTCAAACGTGGCGATAATGTTGCGTTTGCAGGATTTGGTGCAGGCCTTACATGGGCTAGCCTTGTCTTGAAATGGTATTAAGGAGGACACATCAAGATGATTAAGACTGACATTTGTGATTTATTGCAGATTGAGTACCCAATCTTACAAGGTGGTATGGCTTGGCTCGGTACTGCAGAATTAGCGGCAGCTGTTTCCGAAGCGGGTGGCCTTGGTATCATTGGGGCTGGTCATATGCCTCCTGATATTTTCCGTAATGAAATTCACAAATTAAAAGAGCGTACAAATAAACCATTTGGTTGTAATATCATGCTCATGTCTCCATTTGTTAAAGAAGTTATGGAAGTAGTTGTGGAAGAACGCGTTCCTGTAATTACAACAGGTGCTGGTAATCCTGGCGTGTACATTCCAGCTTTAAAAGAAATCGGTACTAAAGTAATCCCTGTAGTTGCTTCCGTATTACTTGCAAAACGCTTGTTACGTGGTGGTATTGATGCAATTATCGCAGAAGGTACAGAATCTGGTGGTCACGTAGGTGATATTACTACTATGGCATTGATTCCACAAGTAGTAGATGCTGTAGATGTTCCAGTTATTGCAGCTGGTGGTATTGCTGATGGTCGTGGTATGGCTGCAGCCTTTGCATTGGGCGCTCAAGCAGTACAAATGGGTACGCGCTTCGTATTATCTGAAGAATGTATTGCTCATGAAAACTACAAAAATGCAGTATTGAAAGCAAAAGATCGCGCTACAGTTATGACTGGTTTAACAACAGGTCACCCTGTACGTATCATTGATAATGCATTGGCACATAAATATAAATCCCTTGAATTTAGCGGTGGCTCTAAAGAAGAGTTAGAAAACTTAGGTGCAGGTACACTTCGCAAAGCTGCTATTGATGGTGATGTAAAAGAAGGTTCCGTAATGATCGGCCAAATCTCTGGTATGTTAACAGATGTTAAACCATGTGCAACTATTATCAAAGATATTATGACTGAAACTGAAACTGTAATTAAAAACCTTCAAGGTCTTGGTAAATAAGGAGGCCCTTATGAAAACGGCATTTGTTTTTCCCGGTCAAGGTTCCCAAAAAGTAGGCATGTTACAAGATTTGTACAATGCATATCCTATTGTGAAACAACGTTTTGAAGAAGCTGATGAAGCACTTGGTTACTCTATTACCAAATTGTGCTTTGAAGGTCCTGATACTGAACTTGTTAAAACAGCTAATACACAACCAGCTATTTTAACTGCATCTGTAGCTTGCTATGAAGTCCTTAAAGAGCAAGGCTTTACACCTGATATCGTAGGTGGTCATAGTCTTGGTGAATACAGCGCTCTTGTAGCAGCAGGTGTATTGAACTTTAAAGATGCTGTGTATGTTGTTCATAAACGCGGTGAATATATGCAAGAAGCTGTGCCATTGGGCAAAGGTGCTATGGCCGCAATTCTAGCTTTACCTCGTGAACAAGTTGTAGAAATTTGTAAAGAGGTTAACGATTCTGTTGGTTCTGTACAAGCAGTTAACTTCAACTGCCCAGGTCAAATCGTTATTGCTGGTGAAACAGCAGCGGTAGAAACTGCAGCAGAAAAGATGAAAGAAGCTGGTGCAAAACGTGCTGTTATGCTTCCTGTAAGTGCTCCATTCCACAGCCGTTTGATGGAACCTGCGGCTCTTCGTTTAAAAGAAGAGTTGGATAAAATCCAAGTGAGCGATGCTCAAATTCCTGTAGTAGCAAATGTTACAGGTAAAATTTTGACTAATGCAAACGAAATTAAAGAGTCCTTAGTTACACAAGCTGCTAACCCTGTATTGTGGGAAGACTGCGTAGCTGAAATGGTTAACTTTGGTGTAACTCGATTCGTTGAAGTAGGTCCTGGTAAAGTACTTACTGGCTTTACTAAAAAGATCAATAAAGATATGGAATTAGCCAATGTTGAAGACATTGCATCCTTAGAGAAAACGCTTGAATTTTTGAAAGGGGTTCGATAAAATGCATTTAGAGGGTAAAGTAGCCATTGTAACTGGCGCATCCCGTGGCATTGGTCGCGCTGTAGCTATCAATTTGGCAAAATCTGGTGCTGATGTGGTAGTTAACTATAGCGGTAGCGAAGGTGCAGCTCAAGAAACTGTTGAAGCTGTACAAGCTTTAGGCCGTAAAGCCATTAAAATTAAAGCCAATGTAGCTAATGCTGATGAAGTTGCAGCTATGGTGGAAGAAGCTCACAAAGAGTTTGGTCACATTGATATTCTCGTAAATAATGCGGGTATTACGCGTGACGGTTTGTTGATGCGTATGAAAGACGAAGATTTTGATGCTGTTATAGATATCAACCTTAAAGGTGTATATTTAGTAACTAAAGCAGTATCTAAAATCATGATGAAACAACGTTCTGGTCATATTATTAACATGACATCTGTTGTAGGCGTTATGGGTAATGCCGGTCAAACTAACTACGCAGCTTCTAAAGCTGGCGTAATTGGATTCACTAAATCCTGCGCTAAAGAATTAGCGAGCCGTGGCATTACTGTTAATGCTATTGCACCAGGATTTATCAATACTGATATGACTGACGTATTGCCAGAAAAAGTTAAAGAAGCTATGGTTGCTGAAATTCCATTGGGCCGTATGGCTGATGCTGAAGAAGTAGCAACAGTAGCAACATTCCTTGCTAGCGATTTTGCTAACTATATTACAGGCCAAGTCATCAATGTAGATGGCGGTATGGTGATGTAGTTTCAAAATTAGACTATATATAAATACACTTTGAAAGGAGGTGAACCACCAATGAACACTTTCGATAAAGTAAAAGCAATCGTTGTGGAACAATTAGGCGTTGATGAAGCTGAAGTTACCATTGATTCTACATTCATCGACGACTTAGGCGCTGACTCCTTAGATATCGTTGAATTGATCATGGCATTCGAAGAAGAATTCAATGTTGAAATCCCTGACGATGTTGCAGAAAAAATCAAAACCGTTAAGGATACAGTAGAATATATTGATTCTGCTAAATAAGCTGTAAAGCTGACAATTCAGCCGCACGGGAGGCCGAGTGGCCTCCCAACCGGTTTTATTTACAGGAGGATTTGATAGTGAAGCTCCCTGAACTTCGCATTGGGAATCTAGTGGCCAAAGTACCTATCATTCAAGGTGGTATGGCGATTAGATTGTCTACAGCTCGCTTGGCAGCAGCCGTTGCAAATGAAGGTGGTATCGGCCTTATTGCAGCATCCGGTTTGCCATTTGATGAATTACGATACGAAATACAATTAGCTAGAAAATTATCACCTACGGGTATTATTGGTATAAATGCGATGGTAGCAGCCACACAATTTGCTGGCTTAGTAAAAACTGCCATCGAAGAGGGCATTGATCTTGTAGTAGCAGGTGCTGGTTTTTCAAGAGATATGTTCGCAATGGGCAAAGAGTCTGGTACTCCAATTGTACCAATTGTTTCGTCCGCAAAATTAGCTCGCATTTCTGAAGGTCTAGGTGCAGCAGCAGTCATCGTAGAAGGTTGCGAGGCTGGTGGTCACTTGGGTACGGATCGTTCCGCTCGAGAAATCGTTCCAGAAGTTGTAGCTGCTGTTAAAAACATTCCAGTAATTGGTGCTGGTGGTGTTCTTGATGGTCGTGACATCGTAGAAATGTTGAAATTAGGTGCTAGTGGCGTTCAAATGGGTAGTCGTTTTGCGGCTTCTGATGAATGTAATGCATCTGACGAATTGAAAAAAATGTATGTACGGGCTACTAATCCTGAGGATATTGTATTAATTCAAAGTCCTGTAGGTTTGCCTGGACAAGCAATAAAAAATAAATTTGCTGAATCTGTATTAGACGGTACTGTAGCACCTCCAACGGTGTGTGATAACTGTTTGAAACATTGTTCCCATAAATTCTGTATCATCCGTGCTCTATCTCGTGCACAACAAGGTGATGTGGAAACAGGTTTGGTGTTCTCTGGCAATAATATGAGAAAAGTCGACAAGATTATGCCAGTTAAAGATATCTTTGCTCAACTCAAACAGCAAGTAGCAGAGATTGATTAATTTAAAAGGGCTGTATAGCTATAAGAGGTGGAATAATTGGAAAAACGTGTAGTAATTACTGGCTTAGGGGCAGTGACTCCTGTAGGTATCGGTAAAGAGAACTTCTACAATGCGTTATTGGCAGGTCAATCTGGTATTGGGCCAATTACACGCTTTGATGCATCTGAGTATGCAACACGCATTGCTGGTGAAGTAAAAGATTTTGATGTTACAAACTATGGTGTCGATAAAAAAGAAGCTCGTCGTATGGACCGTTCTGTTGAATTGGCTATCGGTGCTGCTGTTCTTGCTTGTGAAGATGCTGATCTTGATTTAGATAAAGAAGATTTAGATCGTTGTGGTACTGTAGTTGGTACTGGTATTGGTGGTATCGACTCTATCCATGAAGTATATGAAACATTATTCGAAAAAGGTCCTGGCCGTGTAAGCCCATTTGCAGTTCCTATGATGATTGCAAATATGACATCTGCACGTGTATCCATCCGTCTTGGCCTTAAAGGTCCTGTTATTACAGACGTAACAGCTTGTACTTCTGGTACAAATGCTATTGGCGATGCGTTCCGTATCATCCAACGTGGTGATGCTGATATCATGTTCGCTGGTGGTACTGAAGCAGCTGTATCTCCAGCAGCTGTAGCTGGTTTCGCAGCTATGAAAGCTATGTCTACACGCAATGACGAACCAACAAAAGCATCTCGTCCATTTGACCGCGATCGCGATGGTTTCGTAATGGGTGAAGGTTCTGGTATCGTTGTTCTTGAAGAATTAGAACACGCAAAAGCTCGTGGTGCTCATATCTACGCTGAAGTTGTAGGTTATGGTACTAATGGCGATGCTTACCATATTACTGCACCAGCTCCAGGTGGTGTACAAGCTCGTAAATGTATGGAATTGGCAATTAAAGATGCAGGTATCGATCCTAAAGACGTTAACTACATCAATGCTCATGGTACATCTACTGGCCTTAATGACAAAAATGAAACATTGGCTATTAAAGAATTGTTCGGCGATCATGCTAAAAACATCGCTGTTAACTCTACAAAATCCATGACAGGTCACTTGTTAGGTGCTGCTGGTGCTATCGAAACTATCGTTATGGCGATGGCTATCGAAACTGGTAAAGTTCATCCTACAATCAACTGTGACAATCCTGATGAAGGTTTGGATCTAGACTATGTTCGTGAAGGCGCACGTGACCTTCAAGTTAAATGTGCTCTTTCCAACTCTTTCGGTTTTGGTGGTCATAACGGTACACTTTGCGTACGCCGTTATGAAGACTAATGGTAGCTGTTGAAGCGCATAAGAGTAAGATGACACAAGCTCGTGAAGAATCTCTTCATGGGCTTGTTGCTCGTTTAGACATACCTGTGTCAGATATATCCATTTTAGATTGTGCTTTTACACATACATCTTATGCGAATGAACATAAATCAAAGCATATTAATCACAATCAGCGATTAGAGTTTTTAGGCGATGCCGTTTTAGATCTTATTATTGGGGAATACCTATTTAAGACCTATCCAGACATGGCCGAAGGTAATTTGACGAAAATTAAGGCCGCTACAGTGTGTGAGGATTCTTTAGCATCTGTAAGTCGTTCTTTGCAGCTAGGGCAATATTTATTGCTCGGTCATGGCGAACGAGCTTCTGGTGGTAATGATCGTAATTCTATTTTAGCGGATACCTTTGAGTCTCTCATCGGCGCTATCTATATTTCTACAGATTATCAAACGGCGATGAACTTCGTTTTAAAGCATCTTATTACGTATATCAAGCAAGCCTTAGAAGGTAAGCGTGGCAAAGATTATAAAACTTTGTTACAAGAATATGTACAACGGGATGGTGATAAACATATTGTCTATCGCTTACTCAGTGAAAGTGGCCCGGATCATGCTAAAACCTTCCATATGGTGGTAGAAATTGATGGTGTTACTTACGAGGCAGGCTCTGGTAAAAGTAAAAAAATTGCAGAACAACATGCGGCTCAATTAACGCTAGAACAGTTAATGGCCAAATAGAAAAGCGCCTAATGGCGCTTTTTTCTGTATAATGATATATAGAATAATACATATATTTATTTTACGATCTTTATATCAAAAAATTTATATCAAAAACCTTATATCTTAATATATTAATTACATATCACAATAATTAAATACGTGGATTTAATGTATTAATATATAAGATTTTTAACTAATTTAAATTTATAAGAAGGGAGGGTGACTATGAAACCATTTGGTATGATACCATTTTTTATTCCTCATGTAGGGTGTCCATATGTATGTACATTTTGTAACCAGTCTCGTATTACAGGCCAATCTGGTATTAGTCACCTAACACCGGATTATATTAAAGATACGATTGCAGATTATGTAGGTAGTAAACGGAACGACAAGTATTGGGAGGTCGCCTTTTATGGTGGATCATTTACAGCTATCCATACAGAGTTACAACATCAATTACTAGCTCCAGCTTCTGAGATGCTTAAGAGCGGCATAATTGATGGTATACGCTGCTCTACACGGCCTGATGCTGTTGGGGATGAGGCTATCTCATTGTTACTATCCTATGGCGTAAAAACAGTAGAGCTTGGCGTACAATCTATGAATGATGGTATTTTAGTCGATGCTAAACGCGGTCACACAGCTCAAGAGGTAGTAGATGCTGTTGCGCGATTAAAGCAACGTGGAATGACTGTAGGTGTTCAGCTTTTACCAGGATTAAAAGGTGAAACTTGGGAAACAATTCTAGAAACCGCTATTGCAGTAGTTAAACTAGAACCAGATTTTGTACGAATCTATCCTGTTCTTGTTATAGAAAATACGGAACTAGCAGATCAATATAGATCTGGTGAATATAAGCCGTTAAGTACTGAGCAAGCTATTACATATTGTGCATTCTTAAAAGAATGGTTTGAACAACATAACATTGAGGTTATACGCACTGGATTACAAAGTAGTGAAGAGCTCGACTCGGGTAATAGTTTGGTAGCTGGCCCTTATGAGCCAGCCATGGGTGAGCTTGTAATAAATGAACAGTATAAACAGCGTATTGAGAGATGTTTTGATGAACACTTTTCTGAGAGCTTTTCTGAGAGCTCTTTCGGAGACCAATATACTTATAATTTTTCAACATTAAGTAATCACTATAGTTATAAGGTTGAATGTAGAACTCATGTAAATAATATAGATAGATTGATGCAAAATAGGATAGTCATTTCGTATCCTAGAAACCTTACATCTAAGGTGCGAGGCCTTAAAAATCGAAATATTTTATACTTCCAAGAAAAATATCCTCAATTTAGCATAGATTGGTGTGAAGATAGTACGAGAAATACTGTTCGTTGCTGTATTGATGGCCTACAATATGTGTTATAATAAAAGATATGATTATTCGGGGTTGTTAGTAGAAAGGAGGCAGTCATGCAATTACTTCGGTTAGAATTAAAGGGCTTTAAATCGTTTGCTGATAAAACGGTTGTAAAATTCTCACCAGGAATGACTGCCGTTATTGGGCCTAACGGAAGTGGTAAAAGTAATATTACGGATGCTATGAAATGGGTTTTAGGGGAATCCAATGTCCGTAATTTACGTGGTCAAAAAGCAGAGGATATTATCTTCTCTGGTACGGAAAAGCGTAAGCCAATGAGTGCAGCTGAGGTTACTCTTGTATTCGATAATAGTGACCATCAACTAGATGTAGATATGGCTGAGGTAGCCATTACACGTCGTATATATCGTACTGGTGAAAGTGAATTCCTCATCAATAAGCGCTCTTGTCGTTTAAAAGACATTCATCTATTACTAGCCGATACAGGTCTTGGTAAAGACTCTATGGCCATTATCGGTCAGAACCGCATTGATGCCATCTTGAATTCTAAGCCTGAAGAACGTCGTCTTATCTTTGAAGATGTAGCAGGTATTTCTCGTTTTAAAATCAATAAAGAAGATGCATTGCGTCGTATTGCTAGCACAGACCGCAATATGGAACGTGTACGCGACGTTATGGCTACCATTGAAGAACAACTTGGACCTTTATCTGAAAAGGCTGAAAAGACTAAGAAATATATGACCTTAAGTCGTACAAAGCGCGACTATGATGGGGCATTGGGCTATCATAATTACAAGACATCAGACCGGCTCTTAACGCGTTTTGAAAACGATAATATTGCTTTTAAGGATGAAGAAATTGAGCTTCAAACGGAATTGTCCAAATTAGAAGCTCGTCGTCATACATTGCAATCATCTTCCACTAAAGAGCAAGAACAGCTTAAATTGTGGGAAGCTCAGTATACGGAAAAGCAACGTGATGAAGAGCGTTTAGCTGGTCATTTACGTCTTTTAGAAGAACAGTTAAAGACCGCTCACCGTGAGCTAGACGAAACATCTATGCGTATTAGTGAGCTCGAGGCTACGCAAAAGGGTGAAGAGCAGCAATTACGCATTTTAAATCAATTGATTCAAGATGAAAGCGCCCAACTAGTAGAGAAAGAATCTAAATTAGAAGAGTTAGAAGCTAACTATAAAAAAGCTGTTGAAGATGTAAGTGCAGAACAAGCTAAGTTCCAATCCTTACAATCTAATCGAGAAGCATTTGAGCAACATCAATTAGAAATTGTGAGCGCTATTGAAACAGCAAAGGCTAGTATTCGTAGCTTAGAAGCTCGTAAGGCAGAGTCTATAAAACAATGTGAGGTTTTAAAGGCTGAAATAGGTCAAGTAGATAGTGAACTACAAGCAGCTTGTGCTGAATATGAAACACTTGGTCAGAAATTTACTGCTATTTCTGCACAACGACAAGCTCTCGTTGATGGCGGAAAAGAAGCAGCAATACAAGCCCGTGAGGAACGCAAAGAGTTACAAAAACTTCGTACTCAAGAACAGCGTGCAAAAGGTCGTTTAGAGCTCTTAGCTCAATGGGAAGAACAGCATGAAGGCTATTTAGAAGGCACTAAAAATATTCTTAATGGTAAAGGGTTCTGGCGCGAACAGATTACGGGCGCCGTTGGTGATCTTTTTACGGTTGAGGACAAATATACAACAGCTATTGAAACGGCATTAGGCGGTAGTGTTAACCATGTTGTGACTACTACAGCTCGTGCTGCTGCAGAAGGTGTTAAGTATTTGAAATCTATCCAAGGTGGCCGTGTAACCTTCTTACCTATGGATTCAGTAAAAGCTAAGCCTTATGATACGCCAGCGTTACGTGAAAGTTGTGTTATAGGTACGGCTGTTGACTGTATCTCCTTTGATAATAAGTACGCCCATATCTTCCAATATTTATTAGGCCGTACGTTAGTCGTATCCTCTATGGATGAGGCTATTGCATTACAGAAAAAATATAATCAACAATTGCGCATTGTAACCCTTACAGGGGAGCAATTCCAACCGGGTGGTTCTTTAACAGGTGGTGCTACAAAGCGCAAGCGTGCCTCCGTATTGAGCCGTAAGGAAGAGGCTACTAGTCTTGAACAAGAGCTTGTACAAATT
>USAV01000022.1 GCA_900552715.1 uncultured Veillonella sp. | reverse complement strand
GATTACGGTAAGACGTTACATTTGCCTGAAACAGAATTCCCAATGCGCGGCAATTTGCCTAAGCGCGAACCAGAAATTTTAAAATTCTGGGAAGACAACAAAATTTATCAAAAACGTTTGGAATTGCGTAAAGACGCAAAACCTTTCATTTTGCATGATGGCCCTCCATATGCGAACGGTAAATTGCACATCGGTCATGCCCTCAACAAAACGTTGAAGGACATCATCATGAAATACAAGACTATGACAGGTCACTATACACGTTATATCCCTGGTTGGGATACACACGGTTTGCCAATCGAGCATGCGGTTATTAAGAACACTGGTCTTAACCGTCATGAAATGGCTCCATTGGACTTGCGCAACAAATGTAAGGAATATGCATTGGAATGCGTAGAAACTCAAAAACAAGACTTCATTCGCTTTGGTGTATTAGGTGAATGGGATCGCCCTTATTTGACATTGCGCCCTGAGTTCGAAGTAAAACAACTTGGTATCTTTGGCGAAATGGCAAAACGCGGCCATATCTATAAAGGTCTTAAAACTGTATACTGGTGTACTCACTGCGAAACTGCATTGGCAGAAGCAGAAATCGAGTACGCTGAGAAAAAATCCTTCTCCATCTACGTAAAATTCCCTTACGTATCTGAGAAAAAGGTGACATTGCCAGCTGGCGTAGATCCAAAACAAGCATACTCCGTTATTTGGACCACTACTCCTTGGACAATGCCTGCCAACGTAGCTATTTCTGTTAACCCTGAGCTTGAATACGGCTGGGTAAAAGTAGGCGACGAATACTACTTGATGGCTACTGAACTTGTTGATGCGGCTATGAAAGATATCGGTATCGAAGACTATGAAATTGTAAATCGTTTCTCTGGCGCAGACTTAGAATTGGCTGAATTCAAACATCCATTTGTAGAACGTAATTCTACTGTATTGTGTGGCGACCATGTAACACTTGAAGCAGGTACTGGTTGCGTACATACAGCTCCTGCACACGGTGAAGACGACTTTAACATCGTTATGCGTTATAACAAGGAAGGTAAAACTGAACTTCCTATCGTATCCCTTGTTAACGAAACTGGTAACTACACAAAACAAGTAGACGACAACCGTTATGGTGATACTGAATTCCCATTGGCTGGCGTAGAAATCCACGATGCAGAAGTGCCTGTCATCAAAATCTTGGCGCACAACAATGCATTGCTTCACAAATCTAGCTTGCGTCACCAATACGCTCACTGCTGGCGTTGTAAAAACCCTGTCATCTACCGTGCTACAGAACAATGGTTCTCCTCTGTAGATGGTTACCGTCAACAAGCGCTTGATGCAATCGACAACCAAGTACAATGGATTCCTAAATGGGGCCATGATCGTATCTTCAACATGGTTCGCGACCGTGGTGACTGGGTAATTTCCCGTCAACGTATTTGGGGCGTGCCAATTCCTATTTACTATTGTGAAAGCTGTGGCGAGCACATCATCAACGATGATACTATTAAAGCATTACAAGAAAAAGTAGCTGTAGAAGGCTCCGATGCTTGGTGGGCTCACAGTGCAAAAGAATTATTGCCAGAAGGTTTCAAATGTCCTCATTGCGGTCATGATGAGTTCAAAAAAGAAACAGACATCATGGACGTATGGTTCGACTCTGGTTCCTCTTGGGCTGGCGTACTTGAAGTTAACGGCTTAGATGTACCATGTGCTATGTACCTTGAAGGTTCCGACCAACATCGCGGTTGGTTCAACTCTTCCTTGTTAACTGCAGTAGCAACAACAGGTAAAGCACCATACAACTCCGTATTAACTCACGGTTTCGTTGTGGACGGCGAAGGTCGCAAAATGTCTAAATCTGTAGGTAATACAGTAGCTCCTAGCGACATCATCGACGTATACGGTGCTGACGTTATGCGTTTGTGGGTATCCTCCGCGGATTACCAAGCAGACGTACGTTTGTCTAAAGACATCGTAAAACAATTATCCGAAGTATACCGTAAGATCCGTAATACATTCCGCTTCTTATTAGGCAACTTGGATGACTTCAATCCAAACACTGACAAAGTGGCTTACGCAGATATGTCCGAATTCGATAAATGGGCATTGTTGCGCTTAGAAGAGGTACGTCAAAAGGTTACTGAAGCGTACGAAAACTATGAATTCCACATGTTGTACCATGCAATTCATAACTTCTGTACAGTAGACTTGAGCTCCATCTACCTTGATGTAATGAAAGATACTATGTATGCTGAAAGCAAAAACAACGTAGCTCGTCGTTCTGCTCAAACAGCTATGTATGAAATCTTGAAAACATTGGTAGCAATGGTATCTCCTGTACTTTCCTTCACAGCAGAAGAAGTTTGGAAATACATGCCTAAAGAAGAAGGCATGCCTGAATCTGTTATGCTTCAAGATTGGCCACAAGGTCATCCTGAACACTTCAATCAAGAATTGGCTGATAAATGGAACCAATTGTTAGACTTGCGGACATCCGTACAAAAAGCATTGGAACTTGCTCGTCAAAACAAAACAATTGGTCACCCATTGGATGCATCCGTTACAGTATATGCTGAAGGTGCTGCATTTGACGCATTGAACGCTCTTGGTGAAGATGGTTTAGCTAAACTTGTTATCGTTTCCGAAGCTCACATCGTAAACGGCGCTGCACCAGCAGAGGCTGTAAAAGATGAAGAAATAGGCGTTGCAACAGTAGTGGCTCCATCTGAACTTGAAAAATGTGAACGCTGCTGGATCCACCGCGATACAGTAGGTCAAGATAGTGAACACCCTACACTTTGCCATCGCTGTGCAGAGGTTGTTAAAAATTTATAGAAATTTATGAATTCATTGTATACTATCTTTCTCATATAACTAATCGTATTAATTGTGACATTGTCATTTTCCTCATGAAAAATTAATGTGTAAAAATTTACTCATTTCACGTTAGATTTAATGTCCTAGTTTAAGATGTTTATAGTTAGTTTAGTTATTGTGCTTATATGAGAAGGAGGAACAGCAATGGTAGCAACTATCGTTAAAGCAATCTTGGCTGCGCTTACTGGTTTAGCAAACGCAATCTTGCCTTTATTCAAATAACAATTTCATTCCCCAGAAAAAAGACCACCCAGCTTGCGGGTGGTCTTTTTCTTTTGCCTGAAAATAGAAATCAATTTGTAACATAATGATTTAGAGAAGATTTAATTATCGTTTAACTATAGGGCTTTGTATTGACTATGGAACATAGCGTACCTATAATTAAGATGAATAAACCATGAAATAAACGTGAAGGGCGTACAGTTTGTGTGGTTTTATTTCTTATGCAAAACGAGGGGAGCGTACAAGACATGAGAAGAAATCTGATTATTAAGGCTTTTGTTTTAGGTGCTGTAGGTTGTGCTTTTACTATTACAGGGATGGCAGCCAATGGGCATGGGCAAGGTATAGCAGATTCTACTACAGAAGTGAATAGAGCTAAACATGAGGCTGTTCGTTCTAGCTGGATGGACCGTACAGATGTGGTAGTCGGCGTTGGTATGAAAGATTCGAAAGAGACGCATAGTCAGCACCATTATGTTGGTGAATCATCGATGAGACATGATGATCTAAATACTGTAACTTCGAAAAATTCAAAATCTACTGAAATCAATAAATTGTATATTGAGACCTTGCAACCTATAACCCATTATGATGAAAACGCTAAAAGCGTTGTCTTTGTACAAGGTCGTATTGGGCGCAGTGGAGAAAAGATTTCATCTTATAAATTAGATAGTTATTTGGAGCCAGCCAGACCTGCAGGGACGTTTATAACACATGATAAGCAAACAGATACGGAAGAATCATTAGGAATGAATGCTAATATTGGCATTGGCTATCGTCGTCTTAGCAAAGGTGAACATGCTTATGTTGGTGTTAATGCGTTCTATGACCATGTGTTTAAAGGTGGCTATAAGCGTGTTAGTGGCGGTGTAGAATATGTGGCAGGCCTTAATGAATTTCATGCTAATCTGTACCGAAATCTAGGGACTGATGATAGAAAATATATAGGTCTCCATGGCCGTAGTGTTGTATTAGGTGATCCTGCAGGATTGTATCCATATGGTATGGATCCTGATCAAAGTCTTTATAATTATGGTATAGCTGCTTATGAAAATCATTGGATGCTATCAGAAAAGGTTGCTGCCAGTGGATTTGATGTAGGATACTCACGAACTTTCAAAAATGCTCGTTGGGCTCGTGTCTATGCAGACTATTATAATTGGCGTGGTAGAGAGGCTGTAAGAGTAGGCTATTATAAATTAAATAAGCGCGATGCTATTAAAGGGTTTAAAGTGGGTGCAGAATTCCATATTACACCACATCTTACTCTTGATGCAGGTTACCAAACAGCATCTCATCATTTGAGTGGTCCTTATGCGACCTTGAAATATACCATCGGCACATCCAAGTTTGCTTGGCGTGGTGGTAAACATAGTGAAAGCGTGATTACAACGGCTCGTTCCAAGATGCTTGATAAGGTACATCGTAGCGATATGGTTGTACAAGAAACTGTGGAAAATATTTATGAGCAGCAGTTTGTCGATGTTGGTTTATAGGAATTTCCGTGTTCATTACCCTCATGATCATTTATAATAGTTTAGTCTATTTATAGGTTATAAAAAGGAGCTAGTACTTTCTGTACTAGCTCCTTTTATGTTCTGGGTCATTTTTATTGTAATGCCTTAGGTACACTGAGTTTTTTCCAGTTGTCTAGTTCAGGGATTTCTAAGGTATTAATAGTTTTTTGAATCCAGTAGTTTAATGATACTTCGTTACCTAAATGTTGCTCAAATAAATAGGTATTACCTGGCGTATCTAGAGGTTTTCCATCCTTGTCGATAGAGTGGCGCATGGATTCTTTCAAATAGAGTTGCACTCTAAATGGATTTGCGTGATTGCCTCTGAAAATGAAATAGGATGGGCCAATAAAGTCATGGGTACGGACATTAATTTGTTCGTACTTTTTATCTTTTAAGCCTTGTAATGCAGTTTGTATCATTGCGTTAGCATCATCGTATTCCTCAAGTAGAAATGCTTGTTGATCTACATCGAGTACATAATGCCAAGTTGGTTTTTCCTCGTTCGTTTCGATGGACCAGTTATCTCCTAATGCAGGTAATTGGTGCGTATCGTAGAGGTCTTTTAATAGCTGAATGGTATTCTCTTTTTTGAATAGTGCTCGATAGATCATCTCTTGACCTTCTGTAGGGTCATAACCATGTATTCTGATTTGGTACGTATCACGTAGCATACGCTTTACATCTAGCTTAAAAATGTTGCGTAGCTTGTCTGGAACGGATAGGAAATGATTGTAAAAGCTAAGTTTCATTTCGTCTTGTGATGCTAAGGCGTGCTCGATGGTTTGCCAATCATATAAGGTAGTGTCCCATAAGAAGTCATCCATGTTTACAGATAAACGTGCTGCATTTTGAGGCCATTCCATATGGCCAGGACGTACTGTTGTAGTAGACTCAGTAACACCTTCCTTGTATTGCCAATGGCCATCGACCTCTTCAAAGGCCGCTAATCGTTCTTCTGCTTCATCATCGATAGGAATATCTTTTAACTCTTCATCTAGATTAGCCTTGTGAGACAGAATGTATTGATGGGATTCTTCGTAATAGGCTACTGCAGAATCTAAATCAGGTTTGCCTGAAACATAGCCTTTTTCATAGGCATAGCCTAAGGCAACGCGCGTTAAAGCTCGTGTAATATTATAGAAGAGAACGCGATCTTCCTCTTCTAATGCGCGCTTTTCTTCATCTAGTACACGTGTTAAGGATTGTACACCAAAGCGTATATTTTTCGTTACACCAAAACCATGGATGCGCATGTAACCAATGTATGGCAAGGAGAACATAAAGCGTTCTTTGGTCGCTGCCATGTGAGTTAGATCTGCAATGAGGCCCCAGTCGAGCGGTAGGTGGCCAATGTGGAAGATATAGCCAAAGGCAGCTTGTAATGCAGCATAGCCGGCATCACTGAAATATTTAGTAGCTGCACGGCGGTAGAGTCCAATTGCTTTAACAGGATCATAGGGAATGACTCTGCGGAGCTCTTTGGCATCATAGAAATGATAGTAATAATCCGCTAGTTCAGCGGTGCTTTCAGCTTGACCTAAGGCGGCACCTTTCGTAAACCATGTGAAAGCGTCCTCAAATTTTCCATGTTCATGACAGTCTAGGCCGGTGTAGAGCATCATCGTAGGATTGCCTAGCTCAGCAGCGGTTAAAGCTACACGGCGCGCATTATTAAAATCGCCTTCATCGATATAAATGTTGCGTAAATTGCCTTGGAACATGGCGAGTCCGTTATCGAGCGCCTTGTTAAACCATTCCTTGGCGAGTTTAGTCGCATTTTCCTGTAATGTTTCGTTGGAAATAGTACCTTGTAAGGCTATAAGGCGTTCCTGTATAGAACCTTTTTGCAAGCTCTGTTGGATACGTTTCACCAAACTTAGGCGCGGTGGTGTAATCATATCCCTCGCAAGGCTAATGCGGTCGTCATCACGCCAGAAAAAGACATTGCCTATAATGTATTGGCAGAAGGCATCACCTTGTTCCGCGTAGTCGTAAACTATACGAAACGCATCGTCAAAAGATATTAACATATCCTTTTCAACCGTAGGTGTAATAGTTCCATTGATACGCAATGCTTGTAAGGTACCAATAGGACTACAACGGCGAATGCTATCGTGCAAGCATTGATAGGTGCGCATGTTATTTTCTGGGAAGTTTGATTCCTCCCATGTAAAGCGTGGTCCTGCGTAGATACGGGCCAATAAAGCATACGCATCAGCTATTTCTCGAGCCTCTGGATCATTGGCTATTTTTAATGCGTCCTCTTTAGTGTCGATTTCGTTTTCAAGCGACGTAGTCATGTCGTTTCTTAGCGCCCGATGATTCGGTTGCTCAGGACTATGCTGATTATTTACAATTAGTTCTAATTGGCGCAAACCTTCTTGGGCCATTTCTTGATTGTATGATTTAAAAATCATGTGGAAGACCTTTTGTAGGCGTTCCGTAAAGTACTGTGCCATAAGGCCTCCTTTAATTAGTTACATTTACTATAGAATACGTATTTATTATATAACGAACGCAAGGGACCGTAAAAGAGGAAAAACCCCTCTGAAGTCTTTCAGAGGGGTTATATTTATCCTAGTTTATAGAGATAGATATTATTTTTTGTTGTAATCGCCGAACCATTTGTCGTAGATTTTTTGGTAAGTGCCGTCTTCTTTAAGTTCTTTAAGAGCTTTGTTAACAGCTTCTTGTAAAGCTTTGTTGCCTTTTTTCATGCCAAGAACTGTACCTTCAGCTTTAGTAGGTTCGCCTACGAGTTTAAGGTCTTTGTCAGCACCTTGTTTAAGGTAGTACATAGCCACTGCGTTATCGATGATAGCACCGTCGATTGTACCAGCTTTCAATTCCATGAAGATATTAGCATTGGAATCAATTTGTTTTACTGTTGTATTAGGGATTTTTTGAGCCATTTCAACAGGGATAGTACCGATTTGAGCACCTACAGTATGACCTGCTAATTCATCCATGTTATGGATTGTTGTGTTGTCTTTACGAACAACTGTGATGAAACCACCTTGGTCGAAGTATACATCGGAGAAGTCCAATACTTTTTCACGTTCAGGTGTAGCGTTGATACCTGCTGCGATCATGTCGATATCGCCAGATTGAACTGCTGGAATCAAAGCATCGAAGCCCATGGATTTGAATTCCATTTTTAAACCAAGTTTTTTAGCAATTGCTTCGGACAAATCAACGTCGAAACCAACGTATTTGTCGCCTTCAGTGAATTCGAATGGTGGGAATGTAGTTTCAGAACCTACACGCAATACACCTTCTTGTTGTGTCATTTTTGGTTTGTCATTGCCACAACCAGCCAATAAACCCATTGCTGCTACCGCTACGAGGGCGATGGCTGTCAATTTTTTGAACTTAAACATAGAAACCTCCTCAAACATCCATATACATGGTTTATCAAATTCTGTTTATATTGTACGGAATTTTACAATAATAGGCAATAACATTGTATAATTAAGAGTAAATGAGTTTTATATTTATCATTATATTTAAAATTTTTATTTAAGATGGCTCTCTCTTAGGACATACTTTGTAGTAATATAACTTTTTCTATTTTAGGTTGTAGAGCATCTTCATTCTTTACAATCATTGGCGTATATACATGGAGGCACTATGTCCCTTACGAATACCTTTTCTGATCTTTGTAAAAGCTTCACACCTGATGCGTTTGCCATCAATTATACATTAGCTAAGAATCCTGAACTGTCGAGTCATGAATTTGAGTCCGTTAAAACGATTGGCGCTGTTCTTGAAAAACATGGCATGGATGTAACCTATGAATTCTGTAATTTGCCAACAGCGTTCAAGGCTTCTGCTGTGAAAGTAGATCATCCAAAAGGTCGTTTGGCAATTTTATGTGAATATGATGCACTCCCTGAAGTAGGCCATGCATGTGGTCACTCTGCTAGTGGTTCTATGAGTGTTCTGGCAGCATTAACACTACATAAAATGAAACAAGACGGCGTTGCTTTCAATATGGACATCGATATCATCGGTACACCTGATGAAGAAGCCACAGGTTGCAAGGTAGATATGTGTAATGCAGGGGTGTTTAAAGACTATGATTTTGTTATCATGGTTCATCTTGATGGGGAAGAAACACGACCTAATTCACAATTTTTGGCCCTCGACTGCTTCCGCGCTCGCTATCACGGTAAACCAGCTCATGCAGCTGGTGAGCCTTGGAATGGTATCAATGCGGTAAATGGGGTACAACTCGCTATTCATGCGATGGATATGATGCGTCAACAAGTACGGCCTGAAAGTCGTATTGGCACATGGATCATTGCCGGTGGTACTGCATCTAATGTCATTCCTGACTTCGGCGAATTAGAGGTGACCGTGCGTCATACTGAACGTGAATATTTGAATGGTCTATCTGAACAAATCAAAAAAATCTTTGAAGGTGCTGCCCTCTGTACAGGCACTACTGTAGATGTAGAGTTCTACGGTAATCCTTATGATGATATGAACCAAAACCATAGAGGCACAGCTCTCATTGAAGATGTAATGTCTGATATGGGCATTGATTTCAAACCAGGCCCAGCAGATATTGGGGGCAGCTCAGACATCGGCAATGTTAGTTATCAATGTGCTGCATTCCACCCTAAATTGCGCCTTGCTGGGGAAGATAAGGTGTGCCATTCTAAAGAATTCGCTGCCGCTATGCTAGAATCCACTATTGAACGAACAATTGTGGATGGTGCTAATATTATAGGCCGCACCTTGTTACGATTGGTAGAAAATCCAGATGTATTAGAAGAAATTGTTGCTGAATTTAATGCAACTAAATAAAGCGTTTTCTATATCTATCAGGATGGCTGTAATAGTGTAGGTAGAATTCGTGGTCTTTTTCAGAGCTATTAATGATGGATGATAATGAGATATTTCCGTTTATGAAACTCTGAATTTTGGTGAAATAGGCTCCTAGTTCACGTTCATGATAATAGAGCGCCCAGACAACGTTATTTCCAGCGATGACTGGAATGTACTTAAACTCAAGAAATTCAAATAAACCGGCTATGGTGATATCATCTGGAACGACAAATTCCTCCCGATGATGATTCATATCATCACCTGCACAAACTGCATCTCGATCCATTATGATGCGCATATAGTTTCACTTCCTATCTATGTCGATTACCATTTATGTATTTTTATAGAGATATTTAGGACGGGATTACTTTACATTTTAATTCTATATTTCAATCTTAATATTTTGATCTTGTACTTCAATCCCTAAATTTTAATCGTTATATTTTTGCTTATATATACGTCTAAGTATTACTGTACTACTGATTTACAATAATATCTATCCATTTATATACCGTATTAAAGGAGGCTTTATGTCTTCAGCTGAAACATTACAAATTAAAAACTATATAGGTCTTATCGGTGATAAACCCATTCGATTCATTGCATCCGATGTAGATGGCACTTTGGTTAACGATGCGAAAGCAATTCCAGATGAGGCTATCGAGGCGATTCGTGCCGCTCGTGAAAGTGGCATTCGTGTAGCCATCGCTTCTGGTCGCGCTTGGAATGAGATGAATGATGTTATCGAGAAACTACCATGTTTACGCTATTTCATGTGTACCAATGGGGCCTATGTAATGGATAAGGAAGAAAACCGTAGTTTGTTCCATGTAACCTTTGATAAGGAACAAGCACTCTATTTGTTGCGCAAACTTTTAACCTATGGTGTCTATGTAGAGGCTTATGTGAAAGATAAAATCTTTGGTATGTATCCACCGTCCAGATGCATTACGCCTGAACGCTTAGGTGCATGCTTAGATGAATGTAAGGAAGGTAATGATAGTGATGCAACGAGTTCCCATAGCGTAATGGACAATCATATACCTTCTGATACAGAAAAACATTTGCCAGGTGAAACACATGATCACTATGCTTTAGCCGAGGGTGATGCAGCGGCACATGCAAATATGTCTGAGTGTGAAGTAGAACAGTCTAATTTCTTCTTTAGACCTAATATCCGTCCATTTATCTTGGCAACCCGTACGATGGTATGTGATTTGCTAGCTCATATGGAATCCTTAGACGAAGGCCCTGAGAAGATGCAAATCTTCTATGGCGACGAGCCTATGCGCCAACGTATCTTACAAGACTTACGCGATGAATACCAAGGTATGTCTCACGATGGTACAGGCCGTGAACGTTTTTATGACGTGCTGCTCTCTAGTGAAGGTAACTTAGAATTCGTATTACCACATACTACAAAGGGCACAGCTGTAGAAGCCTTGGCAAATCACTGGGGCTTTAGTCCGGACGAAGTAATGACACTCGGTGACAGTGAAAACGACCTATCTATGCTGCGCTTTGCAGGCGCTGGCGTTGCTATGGGAAATGGTAAACCGAATATTAAAGAAGCAGCACGCTACGTGACTACAGATAATAACCACCAAGGCGTGGCAAAAGCAATCTATTCAGCTATTGCGTACAATAATGAACTACTTAAGAATCAGTAATCATATCTCAAATTAGAGATACTACCAGTTAAAAATAAATACTTTTAACTGGTAGTATCGGAAAAATATATATTATTTAATTGTAAAAGTTTAATAGTATCAGCGGCGGCATTGTAATAGAATTTATGATCCCTAGCGTTGGTAGTAGTTGATGGATAATCAAAAATCGGAGGTGATGTAAATGGGAAATCTAAAATTTCATATCGATGACACTTGTGTTAAGTGTGGTGCGTGTGCTGTAGATTGTCCCGTTCAATGCATCACCAAAGGGGAGACTCAGTTTAACATTGGCAAAGGCTGTATCGGCTGTGGCGATTGTTATTCAATTTGTCCTGTAGGGGCCGTTAAAATGTCTAAACGCGAGGATCATAAAGAGTAGGATTTAACATAAAGAGCTGGCCAGAGTAGGGTATAGTTGGTAGTTGTTGGAATAGGTTAGGTTCATTTCAGGGAAATATATTAAAATCCGAACATTAAAATCTTTTCTATAAATTTCATACGGAATATATGGAGTCCATATTCTTCGTATGGTATAATGAAATGTAATGAAAATTAGCGTTTGCTTCGAAAAAACGCACCCCCAGTACAGAAATGTATGGGCATTAAAAAATAGTGAATATACTTTCACAAATAGATGCATATGGAGGAAGGCATGGAAAACAAGGAATTTGTTATTGTTGTTGACTTTGGTGGTCAATATAATCAATTGATCGCGCGCCGTGTTCGTGAAAATCACGTATACTGCGAAGTATATCCATACAACAAAGCGCTGGACAAAATTAAAGAATTAAAACCGCAAGGTATCATCTTCACAGGTGGCCCTAACAGCGTGTATGAAGAAAACTCTCCAAAAATCGAAAAAGAGATTTTTGAACTTGGTATTCCTATCCTTGGCATGTGCTATGGTATGCAATTTATGGCGCATACATTGGGTGGCGAAGTTAAATCTGCAGATAACCGTGAATTCGGTAAAACACCTACTAAAGTGGACACTACATCTCCATTGTTCAAAGGCTTGGACAAGGACCAAGTTGTATGGATGTCCCACGTTGACTATGTAGCAAAAGTACCTGAAGGTTTCGAAATTGTTGCTCATACAAAAGATTGCCCTGTTGCATCCATGCAAAACAAAGAGCGTAAATTATACGCTATGCAATACCATGCAGAAGTATTGCACACTGAACATGGTAAAGAAATGCTTCACAACTTCTTGTATGAAGTATGCGGTTTCACAGGCACATGGACAATGGCAAACTATGCGAAAACTGCTATTGAAGAAATCCGCAATACTGTAGGCGATGGCAAAGTATTGTTGGCATTGTCTGGCGGTGTAGATAGCTCCGTTGCGGCAGCTCTTATTTCCAAAGCTGTTGGCGACCAATTGACTTGTATCTTCGTTGACCATGGTTTAATGCGTAAAAACGAAGGTGATGAAGTTGAAGCAGCTTTCAAAGATTCCGGCATGCATTTCATCCGTGTGGATGCGGAAAAACGTTTCTTAGATAAATTGGCTGGTCTTGAAGATCCAGAAGCAAAACGTAAGGCTATCGGCGAAGAATTCATCCGCGTATTCGAAGACGAAGGCCGTAAAATCGGTTCCGTTGACTTCTTAGCACAAGGTACAATCTACCCTGACGTTATCGAGTCCGGTACTGGCGAAGCTGAAGTTATTAAATCTCACCACAACGTAGGTGGCTTGCCTGCAGTTGTAGACTTTAAAGGCCTTATCGAACCATTGCGTAACCTCTTTAAAGACGAAGTACGTGAACTTGGTTCTGAATTAGGTTTGGCTGATTACCTCGTATGGCGTCAACCATTCCCAGGTCCTGGTCTTGCTATTCGCGTAATGGGCGAAATCACTAAAGAGAAACTCGATATCTTGCGTGATGCGGACTACATCTTCCGTGACGAAATTGCAAAAGCTGGCCTTGATCGCAGCATCAACCAATACTTTGCAGTATTAACATCTACACGTACTGTAGGTGTTATGGGTGATTTCCGTACATACGATTACACATTGGCATTGCGTGGCGTAACAACAACAGACTTCATGACTGCTGACTGGGCACGCATCCCTTACGACGTGTTGGACACAATCTCCCGTCGTATCGTAAACGAAGTACAACACATTAACCGTATCGTGTACGATATTACATCTAAACCACCTGCAACAATTGAGTGGGAATAAGAATAACAAATAATTCTGGCTATAACTTGCCGAAACAAAGCCTCCTGTCATTTTGGCAGGAGGCTTTTATGACTATATATGGTTAATAAATATAATAATATAAGACATAATTTGTTCTTTTAATTATTATTGTTGGAGCATATGAAAATCACAAGATCTTTTGGAGAGTATTTTAAGTATTCTCTCCACGATGCAAGGGTACAAAAAATAGAATACGCAGATGGTAATTTAATTTTTACTTTTGATTATATTTTCTCCTATGAGAATGATGGTGAACAAACTCATAAGGCTAAGATTGTATTTGAGAGATGTGATGTTGATGATTTAGAAATTCTCGTCTTTAATAGTACGATACTAGATACTTTCACAGGTAAAAGAATTGAGTTACCTCAGTATCAACAGGAGTATAGTGAAAGTGAGTTTGAGGTCATTACGGAGACCTATAATTGGGGACGTGCTGTATTCCAAGGATGGTTATGGACTGAAGGAAATCCTGTTCACTGTATAATGAACATATATTTTACAGGTGATATGGTATATGTGATCGGTGAGGCCTAATATGAGCAGTTTAGATTTTACGATTAGTTGCACTGTTACTTTCTTTAGTAAGAAGATGACAAACCCACCAAATTTAATTAATGGAAAGTATAGTCCTCATATCGTTGTAAAAGGCACTGAGGAGCATCTTGAGGTCAACTTTATTGATGGTGAGGATGTTATCTTTGATAAACCAATTCGAGCTAATGCATTGCCTGTAAATGAAAATCTAGATTATTCTAGTTTACAAGTTGGTACGGAGTTCTTTATCATGGAGGGTAGTGCAATTGTTGGAGAGGGGCTTGTAAAAGAAATTTTTCAACATGGACCACATAAGAAGAAATAATTGTAAGGCATTATATTCATTGGAGTTTTTATGATTGACATAGTTGATGGCAAACCGTATTTAGATCAGGTAAAAGAGTTAATTCTCGAGTATACTCAGTGGCTCGGTCGCGACTTGTCCTTTCAGAATTTAGATAAGGAACTAGCAGATATTGCTGAGAAATATACAGCTCCGAATGGTGAGTTGTTGGTTGCTATCGATGATAATAACGTGGTGCTCGGCATGGTGGCGTATTATCAGCATAGTGATACCCGTTGTGAAATGAAACGCCTCTATGTGCGTCCTGAGGGTCGTGGTTATGCTCTCGGTGATCGTCTGATTGAAAGTATTATGGACCATGCTAAGGCATATGGATATAAAGAAATGGTGCTAGATACAATTGAACCGTTGCAAGCAGCGATCCATTTGTATAAGAAGCATGGCTTTGTTGAATGCGAGCCGTATTATCATAACCCTATGGACGATGTTATCTATATGAGTAAGGAGCTCGATTGATAGAGACTATTTAGTTTAATAGATCTTATTTAGTCTTTATAGTCTATTTAAATGGTAGATACCATTTATTTGATAGCATATTCTCGGGAGTTGGTGGAGGAGCTTTTATGGCGATTAGGTATACAGAAGAACGAAATTTTACACCTCAGCAAGTAGCAGAGTTGTTTTTGTCAGTTCGCTGGGTAGTAGGGAAGTATCCTGATCGATTGCATAAGGCTCTAATGAATTCATCTCGTGTGATTTCTGCGTGGGACGGTGACCGTTTGGTTGGTCTGATTCGCGTTATGGATGATAGCGAGCTAGTGTGCTTTATTAATTATGTGCTAGTGCATCCTGATTATCAGGGACATGGTATTGCAGGCCACTTACTTGAAATGGTGAAAGACGTTTACAAGTCTTATTTGTACATTAATGTTATGATTGGTGATAGCACTAATGCACCTTTCTATGAGAAGCATGGATTTAAGGTAAAAGAGAACTCATTGCCGATGCAGTATCGAAATGTGCCTAAATATACGAAAAAGTAGAACAGAAAAGGCTACACATCACGTATTGAATGTGTAGCCTTTGTTTTATAAACGGTATATACTAAAAAATATGTAATACGATGGAGACGAATATGGATATATTAATACGAAAAGCAACAACCAAAGATCTAGATTTAGTTACGCATATAGAAGCAACTTGCTTCCCTCCTGCCGAGGCAGCATCTCGAGAGGCCTTTAAGGAAAGATTAGACCATTATGCGGGGCAGTTTTTGATTGCTTTTGACGGCGATATTCCAATCGGTTTTATCGACGGATTTGTATCTGATGATGAAGTCCTAACGGATGAGATGTTCGCCGATGCATCCTTGCATAACCCTAACGGTGCATGGCAGATGATATTTGGTTTAAATACAATGCCAGAATATCGGAATCGCGGCGTAGGTGGTCAGTTGATTGAGGCTTTTATTGAACTGGCTAGAGAAGAAAAGAGAAAAGGCGTAATTTTGACATGTAAGGAAGAAAAGATTCATTATTACGCTAAGTTTGGTTTTGTAAATGAAGGTGAATCTGTATCTGATCACGGCGGCGCTAAATGGTATCAGATGCGTGTTGTGTTCTAGCCATATAATTAAATACAAAATAAGAAGCTGAAATCTTGCAGACTGCATTGATTTCAGCTTCTTTTTTGTTGGGAAAAAATATGTATTTTTGAAGGCGTCTAATTAACATTCATTAAATAAAATTAATTAAATAAAATTAATTAAATAATTTCCTTTACCTGCGCTACACCTTTATCGGTGAGCATGTAGTACCCATTTGTCACATACAAGAGACCTTGTTTCTTAAGGTGTGATGCGGCTTGGTGTGTATAGTCTGGCTTCCAATTCAGGTGTTCGTGAATGGTGCCGATGCCATTTTCTGTGGCCGCGATTGGCGTATTCATATGGGTATAGATGTGACAGAGCATCATCATTTCTCGATAGTGACGGCGCAAGTGGCGTTGGCGCCGATAGGTGGCGATATAGCCCGTCTTTGGCGTACATATAACGGCGATTAATAGGGCGAGTCCTATGGTCGTTGCGATAGCGCCTGCAATGGATACGTCTAGTGTGAAAGCAACTTCCGTACCGATGACGGCACAGATAATGCCGATGATGATACTGCTAATGAGCATGGCTTTCACAGAGTCGGTCCATAAATAAGCGATGACTGCTGGGCCGATCATGAGTCCAATAACGAGGATGGCGCCGACCGCTTGGAAGGATGCCACCACGGTGAGGGATACCATGGTCATGAGCACGTAATGGATGAGGGCGGGCATAAAGCCGAAAAGTCCTGCTAGTAGTGGATCAAAGGTAGATAGTTGCAGTTCCTTGTAGAAGAGCATTACCAATACGAGGTTGATAAGCGCTACCCCTAGGGAAATCCATAGCGATACGGGCCCTAAGTCAGTGCCGTTTATAATCCATCTGTCGAATGGGGCGAATGCGATTTCCCCTAGAAGTGCCGTATCTACGTCAAGGTGTGCGTTGCCGCTATAGAGACTGACGAGGATGATGGCAATGGAGAATAGAAGGGGGAAGATGATACCAATGGACGCGTCTTCGTTGACGAGGCCCGTGTTATGAATCATCTCTGTAAGCCACACCGTTCCTACGCCGACTACGGTTGCCCCTACTAGAAGTAAGGGTGAGTTTAAGTTTTCCGTCACAAAGAAGGCGAGCACGATGCCGAGGAATACGGTGTGCGTAATGGCGTCGGCCATCATGGACATGCGGCGCAGCACGAGGAATACACCAGGAATGGCGCACGCGATAGATACCGCAATGGCAATGAGTAAAATCTCTGTATGTACTGTCATTGGGCACCTCCTATACGAGGTTGCCCTCTCTCAGCTCTATATATCTTTTGTTGTAAATCAGCGGGGCTTATTCTTGCAGTTTCAGATAATAAAGCTTGTTTTGATTGTTTGTTTTTACGATATTGCCACAAGATGCCTCTATTAGGGGCAAAAATGAGGCTCAATAGAACGATAGCCGATAGGATGACGATGATGGCAGGTCCTGTAGGTAGTTTTTGTACGGTTGTACTCCAGATAGTGCCGCCGATGGCAGATACCATGCCGAAGAATCCCGCTAGTATACACATGGTACCGAGCTTGTTCGTCCATTGACGGGCCCCTACTGCAGGTGCAATGAGTAGAGAGCTAATCAAGATAGCACCTACTGATTGAATGCCGATGATGATGGTCATGATCAGTAGCGAACGATACAAAATGAGGGTAAAGGTGACAGGAATTTGTAATGTTTTGGCATATTCTACGTCGAAGGAGATGAGTTTTAGTTCCTTCCAAAATAGTGCAGTTAACACGATGATGATGAGTGCTGCCGCCGATGTAATGTACACATCACGAGCTAATATGGTGGCTGCCTGTCCAAATATAAATTTTGAAAGTCCCGCTTGCCCTGCATTATTTAGACTTTGCACGTAGGTGAGGAGGACCATGCCGAGCCCAAAGAATGCCGATAAGATTGTGGCCAAAGCGCCATCGAATTTGATTTTACTGTTTTCGACGGTAATGGTAATGAGCCAAGCTGCAGCAATCGAGGATAGGGCGGCCCCAGCGATGAGGACTTCGATATCCTTAATGCCTGTCAGCAAAAAGGCGATAACTACACCAGGTAGTGCCGCATGGGAGAGACCGTCACCAATGAGGCTTTCCTTGCGCAGTACTGCGAAGGTGCCCGCAATACCACTGGCGAGACCTAAGAGCGCCGTGCCGAGTAATACCATCTGCGTCGTATAGGATTGGAGTATAGTCATACAATCCTCCCCTTGCCGTAGGTGCGCTCGATGGCTTCTTCCGTAAACGTATCTGCTACAGGACCATAGGCAACAGTCTGTTTGTTCACCATCGTTACCCAGTCAAAATATTGAGGTACCGTATTTAAATCGTGGTGCACGACGATCACTGTTTTGCCGCGCGCTTTCATTTCTTGTAACAGGGAAATAATAGCGTGTTCTGTCGTTTTGTCGACGCCTTTGAAAGGCTCGTCCATGAGGTAAATATCTGCCTCTTGTACGAGAGCACGAGCTAAGAATACACGCTGTTGTTGTCCTCCTGAAAGTTGACGGATTTGTCTGTTTACATAGTCACTCATGCCCATTTTGTCGATCATAGAGAGGGCTAGTTCTTTATCCTTTTTACTAGGTCGTTTGAACCAACCAAGATGACCATAACGGCCCATGAGTACGACGTCTAATACGGTAGTAGGGAAGTCCCAGTCGACACTACCACTTTGCGGGACATAAGCGATTTTTTTGTAATCATGTTTGTCCATCGCTAAGTGGTGATCGATATAAAACTTAACACTCCCTGAGATAACTGTTAATAGGCCAAGCATGGCCTTTAATAATGTAGATTTTCCGGCTCCATTAGGGCCGACGATAGCCGCTAAGGAACCGATGGGCACCTTCATATCTACGTCCCATAATACGGGTTTTGTCGTATAGGCTACGGTCATATCTTCAACTTCAACGGCCCATTCCATAGAGACCTCCTTTTATCATTGTTTATTTAAGTGCTTTAACGATGGTATCGATATTGGCTTTTACCATACCGATATATGTGCCGCCTTCAGTGCCTTCAGAACCGAGGGAGTCGGAGTATAATTCACCACCGATAGCAACGTTCCAGCCTTTAGCCTTAGCTGCTTCTTGAACGGCTTCAATTGTTTTGTGTGGTACAGAAGATTCTACGAAGATCGCTTTAATTTTGTGATCTACGATAAATTGAACAAGTTCATTCACATCTTGTGTGCCAGCTTCTGTAGCAGTACTTACACCTTGCAAACCTTTTACTTCAAAGCCATAAGCGCGAGCAAAGTATTGGAACGCATCGTGTGCTGTTACGAGTACGCGAGATTCTTTAGGAATCGATTCTGCTTGTGCTTTGATGTATGCATCTGTTTCATCTAATTTAGTGAGGTATGCATCATAGCGTTTTTTGAAATCCTCTTTGTGAGCTGGATCTGCTTTAGCAAGACCTTCATAGACTGCTTTTGCTGCTAGTTTCCAGTTAGCTACATCGAACCAAATATGAGGATCTTTAGTTTTCACGCCATCTTCTTCATCAAAGTCGAGTAGAGTGGCTGAATCAATAGCGTCGGATACGCGGATAGTAGCTTTATTTTGTTTTGTTAAATTGTCAAAAATGGAACCCATTTTACCTTCTAAGTGAATGCCGTTGTACACCACAACATCTGCTTTAGACATAGTTGTTACATCGCCGGCGCTCGCTTGATAGAGGTGAGGGTCTACGCCAGGCCCCATGAGCCCTTGTACAGACACATGGTCACCGCCAATTTCTTTTACTAAATCCGTTAACATTGTAGTAGTAGCTACAACATTTAATTTTTTCTGATTGTCTTGGGCTGCATCTTTTCCACAGCCTGCTAATGCGAATAACATAAGTGCTAATGATACGACGATTAGTAAGATTCGATTGAATTTCATAATAAACCTCCTTTTTTAGTTAGTAAATTTAAAGTCTTTAGTTATTTTGTTAATTACCCTTAATTTAAACGGAAAAATAGCCGCTACTAACGTAGCGGCTAGTGGCAGTTATACGTTCTTCTACTAAGGTCACGATCGTTTAGTGGATGAGAGATTGTAGATGGTTTGGCCCAATGAGGGCAACAATACCAAGTACCATCATGACCTTCATTTGAATACGCTTTCTACGTCTCATGATGAATCTCCTTTGTGTAATTTTTTTGTCATATCAACCTGATATGTGAGTCCGAACAGTTATCTTGGTACTAATATATCACAAATGAGAAATTTTATCAATAAGAAAATGTTCTTTAAATATTCATCTTTATTTAGTATGATATTATTCATAGACTTACAATAAATAAGGAGGCATATTATGAATAAATTATTCCGATTCACTGCGGCGGCTTTACTTGTTGCATCCTTTGGCGTATTAGGTAACTATACAGCTGATGCGGCTAAGTTCTTAGAATCTCCGCGCGAAGTGGAAATTGTAAAACCTGAGTTGCCTGAGGTTCCTCAAACAGCTACAGTAGCGCCTAATATGCGCGTACGCTTCTTAATTGATAAAAAAGGGAATGTTAAAAACGTATTCGTAGAACGTTCCTCTGGCTATGCTCCAATTGATGAAGCAGTGAAGAAAGCCATTCTACAATGGAAATTTACACCTGCTATCGGCGTAGACCAAAAGGCTCATGAATCTATTATTGGGATGACAATTACTCTACCTAAACAAGCTGTAACAGCTAAATAAGGAGAATGTGATGAATAAAGTGTTGCGTTGTACTGTATTAAGCGCATTGTTTGCAACGAGTATGGCAGCCACTGTGTTGGCGGCTCCATTTCAATTGCCTGTAGCGATATCTACACCATCTGTAGATCAAATTAATATTGCTGGTTATGGCGATTCGATTCAAAGTGCAGATGTGCGTTTTACCATCAATGAAGATGGCTCTGTAGGGGACGTAGAGGTTGTAAAATCTAGTGGGGTTACTGCTCTTGATGAGGCTCTTGTTGAGAAAATCTCCACATGGCGTTTCAACCCGGCTACAGACTCCAATGGTAATCCTGTAGCATCTTCTAAAACTGAATATATTGATTTTAGAAAATAATCAAAGGCGCTCATACTTAGTATGGGCGCTTTTTTTATTGTCTTTAGACTGGTTCGCGACGTAGTCGCGAATCATTAAACCACCCGCTATGCGGGTGCGGAAACGAAAGT
>USAV01000021.1 GCA_900552715.1 uncultured Veillonella sp. | reverse complement strand
CCCCCGTAAAATACAGGGAAGCATCCATGTGTTTAGGCTAATAAATAATATGTGTCCAGGAAAATGGGTACATATCAATCGTGTGGAGCTTTCTTTTATGGTATTATTCGTGCTTGGCAGATAGTTTTCTAGATTGGAATGCCATATATAACAATAACAGGCCTGTAATACTAAATACATAGGATATACCTATATAAGTGGATACAATACTGGCAAATACAGGGCCAACCATAGACCCAAATTGTTGGGCTGTTGTTGTCATACCAAACATGCGACCTCTAAAGCTTGGATCTGTATTAAGTGTTACCGCTGCACTTAAGGATGGATTAATACCTACAATACATGACCCAATTAAGACTTGTAATACGCCAAACCACCAAATGCCCACTGGCAAACTTTGAAGTAGAAGGACGATGCCACTCCCCATCATGCAGTAGGATATGGTCTTAAAATAACCACGACGTTCGCCAAGACGAACCCATAGGTTAGTCGTTAAAGATCCTGCTAAGCCGCCGATACTAAGGATTGTACCAGAGATCATAGCCGCCCCTTCCATGGTACCTTGCATATCTCCTACATAAAGAGCCAAGATAGGTTGCAACATCATGATAGCACATTGCATGAAGAAGAAAATCCAAAGTAATCGTACTAATACTGGCTGTTGTTGAACAGCTTTAAAGTCTTCACGTAAGGATGTAGATTTAGTAGGTTCAGCCGGCTGTTCCTTTCCATCAGCACCTTTAGCATGTAATTTTGGTTCTTTCACAAAGAACAATACGGCCAAAGTCGCAATAAATACAGCGATACCAGATACATAAAACACAGGGCGCATGCCTACCACACTTTCAACGGCGCCACCTAAAAATGGACCGATGACATTACCCAAGATAAGCCCCGTTTGGAAGATGCCTAAAGCCCTACCAACCTGTTTCTCATCAACACTGAGGGATACCATGGTCATCGCCGCTGGATAGAACCCATTGGCAAAACCAACGAGGGCCCGCCCCATGAGTAGTTGATATTGGTCTGTAACTAAACCTATTAATACATAACAGATGGCAATGGCAAAGCCGGCGCGCAAAGCCATCCGTTTTTTACCTTTATTATCCGCAATCTTCCCCCATATAGGAGCCATAATGCCGGCGATGAGGAAGGTAATACCGAAAACGAGGCCTGACCAAAGAGCTACATCAGCCTTTGGCACACCTAACTCTAAAAGATAGATAGGCAAAAACGGAATGATCATGGTGTAACATACGGCCAATACCGTCATGGCAGCTGTAATAATCCATACATTGCGCATACCACCACGAGCATCATATGCAGTTGTGCTCATTCGTTGCCTCCCTTCATATATAAAAGTATATATAGCAATATACTTTTACATTCTATATAAATAAGAGCCGCATATAAAACGCGACTCTCTCATTTATTCCGTTGGAAATTTGTGATCCATTACATCCTGTAAGGATACGCGTTCCATAACGTGACGGAATTCATCTTGCAAATACTGCCACAATGGAGCAGTCAAGCAATCATTAAACATAGGACATGGCTCAACATCATCTTCTAAACAAGATACGAGAGCAATGGAGTCCTCTGCAGCATATAAAATTTCATATACATTGTATTCAGCAGGCGATTTCACCAAGCGATATCCACCGTATTTACCACGGCCACTTTTAACGAGGCCAGCGGAGGATAAGCGAGATACAATCCCCTCTAAGTATTTATCGGAAAATCCTTGGCGTTCAGCAATTTCACGAATTGGTACATTTTTTTCTACCCCGTGCTCTGCAATATCAGCCAATATCCGTAGAGCATAACGCCCTTTAGTAGATATTTTCATAAGTTAACCTCTAAATCATTCATAATATATTTATAGTATATCACAAATTCATACAAAAAATGGTGGGAAATATGATACACTATACATATATCGAAATATTTTTATTTGGGTATTTTTTAATTTCATATAGGAGGATGTTATCTAATGTTAGATAAACTATTTCAACTCAGTGAGCGTGGTACCACTGTTAAAACTGAAATTTTAGCAGGTATTACTACGTTTATCACGATGGCGTACATCCTATTCTTAGCGCCTAACATTCTTAGTCTTGCAGGGATGGATAAAGACGCAGTCCTCATCGCTACAGCCTTAGGTGGTGGCCTTGTAACGATTGCTATGGGTTTATTCGTAAACTATCCTATCGCCCTCGCTCCAGGGGTTGGCCTCTTAGCCTTTTACTCCTTTACCGTAGTTCTCGGTATGGGCGTAACATGGCAAACAGCATTGGGTGCTGTATTTATCTCCGGTCTCGTATTCCTCGTATTAACACTTACGTCGATACGCCAAATGATCGTTGAAGGCATCCCAGCCTCTATGAAGGTTGCCATTACTGTTGGTATTGGACTCTTCATCGCTATCATCGGCTTAAAATTATCCGGCTTGATGGCAATCTCTATTAGTTTGTCTCCAAACTCCTTAGGCCAAGTTGTGCAAACACATGGTAATTTAGTACCTCCAGCATCCGAAGCACTCTTGACGCTCGGTAATTTGCACAGTGGTGAAACATTGTTGGCTCTATTCTCCCTCATCTTTACAGCTCTATTGATGGCTCGTAAAATTCAAGGTTCCCTCTTGATTGGTGTGGTAGTAACAACAATTGTATCCTATGCTACTGGCCTTTCCACAATGCCTGAGAACTTCACTGTATTGGCAGTGCCTGATTTCTCTAAAGCAGCATTCCTTCAATTAGATATTCCTGGTGCGCTACACATGGGCTTAATCACGATTATCTTCTCCTTCACCTTCGTAGAATTGTTCGACTCCATGGGTACTTTGATTGGTACGGCTACGGAAGCGAAAATTGCAGATCCTAAATCTGGTAAATTCCCAGGTCTTGGTAAAGCCATGACTGTCGATGCTATCGGCGTTAGTGCTGGTGCATTGCTCGGTACTTCTACAATTACTGCCTTTGTTGAAAGTGCAGCAGGTGTAGGTGCTGGTGGCCGTACAGGCTTAACGGCGGTCACAACAGGCGTATTATTCTTAATTTGCTTGTTCTTGGCTCCTATCGTATCCTTGGTGCCAAACGCAGCCACATCACCTGTTCTTATCATCGTTGGTGCCCTCATGTTAGGTGCTATTCGCAATATCGATTTCGATGATTGGACAGAAGGCTTCCCTGCATTCCTCGTTATCGTTTTGATGCCGTTCACATACAGCATCGCTAACGGTATCTCTGCAGGTCTTATTGCATACCCTCTGCTCAAAATTATTGCAGGTCGTGCAAAAGAGGTTAACTGGATTATGTACGTATTGGCGGTACTCGTCATCATCCGCTACGTATTCTTCTAATTAATAACTAAAAGAACCTATCTCTAAAGATATTAGTAAAATATCTAGGAGATAGGTTCTTTTTTTATTACTATTTAGTATTAACGAATTGTTTTTACACCAATTAAGTCTGTACGACTTGGATCGATATCTTTTAATGGCACTACATGATTTCTATAAAAGTCTGCTTCAGATGCTTTTACAGGCACTTGGAAGAATAAGAAATACGCCATATTATCCTTGTACCACGTAACACTGCGTACTAAGCCCTTATCTATATCCCCTGTATAGTGCACATCACCTAATGGCGTAGAGTCAGTCCACTGTACGTCATGGTACTCCATTGGAATATATTCTTCTGGCCATACAGTATCCATAGAGTAACTCATGCGGAAGACCATCGTATGAGTTACCCAACGGCCACTGCGCTCTTGATACTCTTGACCTTGCTTCCAATATACTGTTTCTAATACATCATTATCATAATAATGCGTAGCATAGTATGTATAGCCAAGAGGCAAGTAACTTGGTACAGATACGTCATAGGACATCTTATGAGATGCATCGATTACACCGCTAGGTAGTCCAATAGTTTTGCTGGTAAGTATAGGCCACACAGAATTTGTATGTGTACGTAATGGCAGCCCAATCGATTCATAAGGAGGCCATTCAGGCTCGTCATTTTGTTTAACCTTTTTCGCATCGTTTTCTTCAACATATTGCTTATCATTGCGGTCACCACGTAATCGAGTATCATCAGTAGACACGTTACTTAATGGGCCTACTGAATCTACAATTTTACTTACATAGTTTTGGTTTCTTGAGGAAGCAAAGTAGAGCATATACACTTTATTATCTTTTTCCCAGTAAGCAATCTGAATAGCGTCTTGACTAGAACCTAACGTATGTACAGAGATTCCATTAGGGGTAGTAAAGCTAACGGCATCCTTATCATTGTAATTTGTCTTTTCTAATATAGGCTTTACTACTGTATCGATAGCCCAACCCATGCGATATACAATATCTGTATTAGAGAAGGTTAATTTCGGACCATATTCACCATCATGGCCTGTTTCTGTATAAACGATTTCTAATACATCATGGTCCTTGGCCGTTACATCGCGTACTGCATAGTCTTTAGGCATATAAGACGGAACTTGTATAGGATAGCCAAATTCCTGCGCAACACTCTCTATATTAGGTTCGACTAAATCATTATCACCAACTTGATCATACCAGCGATAGCGATCAGCGAGTCTTTCATTATCATCGAAAGTTTTCTGATTATCTACCTCTCGTTCAACAGGAACAGTGTTCCCATTTTTATCTATTAATGGGTATGTAGCGCTAACTGGCTGTACGCCAAAGGTGCTTACTGCCGTAGCCATAGCGGCACATAAAACAGCAGATGTTATTATTTTCTTCATATTCTCTCCTCTTTAAGCGGTTACATACGTTACCGCTTTGTTCCAAATAATTTACTACGTGAGCATCTATATTTTCACAGGCTCCACATGCTCCTTATAGAATTCAGCATCAACTGACTTCACAGGTTCTAAGAACAATAAGGAGTACGCCATGCCATCCTTTGTCCACGTAATGCTGCGGATCAGTTGTGCTGCTGGATCACCGGTGTAAAAGACTTCGCCAGATTCACCTTGTTCAGACCATTCAAAATCCTTATACTCACCGGGAACATACGGTACATCTTTTACATCGTTCACGGAATAGCCCATTCTATAAACGAAAATACTACCAGAGTTTCTCTTCCCAACTCGATATGTTTGGGAATTTTTTATAAAATATACAACCTCTAATACATCATTTTTGTCTTGACGTACTGTATAAATTTCATAACCATAAGGGATATAACTAGGGGACTTAACCTCATATGGAAGCTTCTTCGCTGCCTCTTTTAGGTTTCCCTTAAAAGTATGCGCCTTTTTTGTATTCTCTATAGGCCAATCATGAAAGTGCCACTGTAAACCATCCATTCTAGGCTCGACATTTTTAAAATTATGTCCTAACTTAAGCGTTTTAGTGGATACAGAATTATCTGTAGATATAGCAGTGTCTACAGTATCTGCTGTTACACTTCCTACAGATAGTAACCCAACTGCTATAGTAGCTAAGATGGACTTATATATAGTTTTATTCATCTTCTTTCCTCGTTAAGTGATTACATATTTCACCGCTATTACACAATATATTATTCCAGATACGGTGTGTATTACATACAGCTTGTATTACATCCCGTTTATCTCCTAAGGAATTATTCGTTCTTTTGTTTTAGTAAAAGTCTTCGTAATCGGATAGTTTCCTAATAATTCATAACTGGAGCTGTCTATATTTTTTACAGGCACCACATGCTCCTTATAGAATTCAGCATCAACTGCTTTCACAGGTTCTAAGAAGAATAAGGAATATGCCATTCCAGCTTCCGTCCACGTAATGCTACGAATCAATTGTTTTCCTGGATTACCTGTGTAATACACCTTGCCAGATTCACCTTGTTCAGACCATTCATAGTCCTTATACTCTGCAGGAATATATGCTGTATCTCTTACGGTATCCAAGGAATATCCCATTCGATAGGCCATAACATCAGTAATAAATTTTTTCCCAGCCTGATAGATAGGTGCATTTCTTTTGTAATATACAACCTCTAGTACATCATTTCGATCGTGACGTGCTGTATACAGCTGATATCCATAAGGAATATAACTAGGTACCTCAGCCTCATACGGTAATTTCTGAGTAGCCTCTACTACGCCCTTAAAGTTACGAGCACCGTCTTGAGTCATAATAGGCCAGCCTACTAATTGTGTTCTTGGTATTTGAATAATTGCAGAAGCATTATCTATCTTAGGTGTAACATTTTTAGAATTAGATAGGGCCCCAGAATGATTCGTAGATACAGACTGATCAACAGTATCTGCTGATACGTAGCTTACAGATAATAGCCCCATTGCTATAACAGCTAAAATGGACTTATATATTGTTTTGCTCATACTCTCTCCTCGTATAAAAATTTATAATATACTTCACACATATAATGATATATTTTCTTATTTATATCAAAAACATAACTCCGATTCTGTTGCCCTAGCTACTTCATAAAACTTTTATTTTTTCTACTGTGAAAGTCTAGTTATTAACTAATAACAGCCTTAATGCTTACTAGTTCGACACATAATAAAACATCCTACTGAGCGCTATATCTTAAAAGAACTCAATAGGATGTTGTATCATTATTTAGTTAATGGAGGCATAATAATATCTTGTTCAAGTTGTCTTCGTCGTTTTGCAGTATAGTCCACCACTTTAATTTGAACTACGCCCACAGAGTTTACCATGGCTTCCGTAAAAGCAAATTCTCGACTCGTCTGATGTTTCATTAACACTTGTAATCCATGAGATTTTTCATCAGTAGTCTTTAACAAAGCAGCCTCTCCTCGTCCCATCACACTGGAATAAACAGAGCTATATTTGCAAGGAATATCTCCACCTGAAACGAGGGCCTCATCGCTGCCATCAATTTCGATAAATACATGAGGATTTGCTTTAATCAAATCAAACTTCTTTCCCTCATGATTGCCATGCACATAGATATAAAGCACCTCATCTATAAACTCGTATCCAAAATGTAGGGGTACTACGTAAGGGTAGTCACCATCCATCATGCCTAGGTGAATGATACGAGTACTATTTAAAATGCCCTTAATTTCATCTATATCTGTAACCTTACGATCTTGTCGTCTCATATAGCCTCCACGAATTTACGTAAAATATAATCTACATATCATTATAGCAAATCCTGAAAAGCTTTTTAGACATAGTATGGTTTCAAAATATGAATAATTTCTCTTTTATTCGTATATTAATAATACTGTTTCTATCAATCTGTCTACTGTATAAATACATTTGACTTTTTACAATAGATACTGTATTATAAGAAAATAGTTTTATAGATTCTATAGATTATAAAGGCTATGGTCATCCATGGCTTTTTATATTTGTAGATGGTTTGTAGAAAAGAGGTCTTTACTATGTCTGATACGCATCAGTTAAAACGGGGCCTTAAGAACCGGCACGTACAGTTGCTCGCCATCGGCGGTGCTATCGGTACGGGCTTATTCTTAGGCTCCGGCCGCGCCATTCACTTGGCAGGTCCATCCATCATTTTCGCCTACCTTATTACAGGTATTATATGCTTCTTTATCATGAGAGCATTAGGCGAATTATTATTGTCTAACTTGAACCACCACTCATTTATCGATTTCGTAGAAGAGTATTTAGGTGATCGAGCAGCCTTTATCACAGGATGGACATACTGGTTCTGTTGGCTTTCACTAGCCATGGCCGATTTAACAGCCGTAGGTCTCTATATGCAGTTCTGGATACCGTGGCTGCCTCAATGGATACCGGCCCTTGTCGTCTTAGTGGCCTTGCTATTAATGAACCTAACAGCCGTAAAATACTTCGGTGAAATGGAGTTCTGGTTTGCCTTGATTAAGGTAATCGCCATCATTTCCCTCATTATCATCGGTATCATCATGATTGTCACAGGCTTTACTACAGATGCGGGCGTTGCCGCCTTTAGTAATATGTGGAATTATGGGGGTTGGTTCCCGAACGGAACGATGGGCTTTATTTTATCATTCCAAATGGTTGTTTTCGCTTTCACAGGTATCGAGCTCGTAGGTTTGACAGCTGGTGAAACAGAAGATCCGGAAAAGGTTATTCCTATGGCGATTAACAACATCCCATTACGCATTATTTTGTTCTATGTGGGCTCTTTGGCCATCATCATGAGTATTTACCCTTGGACAGCCGTTAACCCATCTGCTAGCCCATTCGTGGCCGTATTTACCGCAGTTGGTATTGCAGCCGCTGCAGGCATCGTAAACTTCGTAGTTCTTACATCTGCTGCATCTGCTACAAACTCTGGTATCTTTAGTACAGGCCGTATGATTTATGCCCTTGCTAAACGCGGTCATGCGCCAAGCTCTATGCGTCGCTTAACACACAGTAGCGTACCATACCAAGCAACAATCTTCTCTGCTGCTGTACTATTGATTACGGTTGTACTCAACTATGTAATGCCAGAAGCAGTATTCGTTATGATTACTTCTATCTCTACATTCTGCTTCATCTTTATTTGGGCCATGATGGTTATTTGTCACCTCAAATATCGCAAGAAAAATCCGGAACTAGCGGCACAATCTAAATTCAAAATGCCTCTATTCCCTGTGATGAACTACATCATCCTTGCATTCTTTGTCTTCATTCTAGGTATTCTCGCCTTAAACGAAGACACTCGAATTGCCCTCTTGTTTACACCGATTTGGTTCGTTATCCTCTGGGCCTTCTACTCCATGCTTAATACGGACGATGAAGATGCTCTTAGCGAAGAACTTATCGAAATGGCTGGTGTAAAAGAAATTTACAAAAAACCTAAAAAAGATGATTCTGACGATTACATCATCTAATACAAAAGACACCCTGCTAAACTGCATTGCAGTTGACAGGGTGTCTTTTTCATCCGTTGCATTATAGAGTGTCTGATATTCTTTTAACAAAAAAAATTCTAAAAATACATCTTACTTCATTGTAGGGAAGTTTTGTTGTTCATATTGTTGTTGGTAGGCTGGTAGATTGCTTGTGTCTTCACCATAATTGAAGATTGTCTTAGTACGGTATCCGCCTTGAGTAATAATAAGATCAATAGAGGATGGTACCTCTTGTCCATTCTGTTGCAAATGGTTTACCAATTCTTGTAACGCTTCAACTTGTCGTAAAGAACCTGTCATATATTTGCCTTTAGATAGGCCTGTATTTCTAATGACTTGGCCATTATATACTTGACCATTTTTATCTGTGTAATAGAAACGTACAGCCGCTTTATCTCCTGTAGGCACTGCTTTAATATAGATAGTCTTCCAATTCTTCTTAATCATCACTCTCGTAGCATCTGCTAACTTATTAGATAAACGTTGTGTCTCTTTATTGGTAGACTTGGATACACCATTAACCTGTTGAATTTCATCATTCATAGGCATTTCAATAGGTGATACCGCAGAATCTTGTTGTACCTTCTTCGCATCTGCAGGCTGAACCGCCAACACACCAACGGCCGCCATTACAGCTAGTGTTGTAAGAGCAAATTTCTTCATTCTATCTCTCCTCATATAGGATTCCCTAAACAAATTATATTTTATACAATATATTATATTCACTTAGTGCATAAATTTCAAGTTAGTCTATTTTTATAAACTTATATTCTTATAAACTTAAATTCTTAATAACCTGGTTCCATTCCAACATAAAACCACCTCTCGTACTCATAGGATAACTAAATCTATAGCCTAGTAAAAGAAAGGGCTTCAACCATTTCTTGGCGAAATATTTTCGTCGATGATTGGTTGAAGCCTTTATTTATTCTATTAGTTACTAAAGTCTGTATCTACAATAGCGAATTGTACATAGTCAGGACAGCGTTTTTGCATTTCTGCTTTAATTTTTTCTAGTGTACCATGCGGATCTTCTTCGTCAAAGTCAAAGATAATATCGTAGTAGATAACTTTCTTTTCTTCTTGAACATAGAAGGCATGTACTTGTACAACATGTGTATATAAGCTAATAACTTGATCTAGCGCTTTTCTAATTTCAAGCACTTCTACACTCGGTTTGTTTTCAGCATAGACACCAACGGTCATATTAATGCCAAACTTTTTATAAAGATGAACTGCAATGCCCTTAGTTAATGGATGCACCTCGGCCATAGTCATCGAATCTGGAACGGAAACATGGACGGAACCAATTGTTTCACCAGGTCCGTAGCTATTCAAAACCAAGTCATATACACCACCTACATTTGGATGTTGTGCGATAGTTTCTTTAATATCGCGGATTAAGTTATCATCTGCACGAATACCAAGTAAATGATTGTACATTTCTTTTAAAATGTCATAAGCAGCTTTCAAAATCAAAATAGAGATTGCTGCGCCTACATAGCCTTGAATGTCAAAGTTAAAGAAGAATACTAAGCCTGCAGATATCAATGTGGCAAAGGTAATCACCGCATCAAATAACGCATCTATACCAGAGGCTACAAGCGCATCAGATTTGTATTTCTCGCCTTGTGCCTTGATATAGCGGCCCATCACTACTTTCACAACGATAGCAACGGCAATGATAACGAGGCTTGGAATATCAAAGGTAGATACCTCAGGATGAAGGATTTTATCTATAGATTCTTTAAGAGATCCGATACCTGCACCAAGGATGATGAAAGCAATGGCCATGGTGGTCATATATTCTATACGACCATGACCAAAAGGATGCTCCTTATCGGCCCCTTTAGCGGCTAATTTTGTACCAACGATAGTCAATACAGAGGACAATACGTCTGTTAAGTTGTTTACCGCATCAAGGATGATAGCGATGGAGTTAGACGCAAGGCCTACAATCATTTTAAAGATAACGAGAACAACGTTACCTATAATTCCTTTTATACTAGCAAGCGTAATCCCCCGATTACGTGCTGCACTATTTTCTTGCAAAATCATACTACACCTCATACATTCATTTCACTAAGCCATAAATCGAAGCCTATCGATTTATCTATGTTCTTATTATAGCTTATCGATTATCATTTGTCATTATATTTTTTGAAAAATTTTTATAAAATTATTGTAATCACTGAATTATCAATAATTCTCAATTCTCAATTAGAATATTTGATGTATTGTGACTTCACAATATATAGGACAGATTTATTGTTAACAATAATGTAATCAGATCAATTTACGCGGTAACCGTAATACGCTCCCCTGTGCGCATGTGTGTAAATATTACCTTCTGAGCCCGCAATTGGAAGGGCTGTTCCGTTGGTTGTGCACCGTATAAGATATCCCCCACAAGAGGGTGACCTATATGGCTAAAAGCTACACGAATTTGATGTGTTTTCCCTGTGTACAAACGAACTAAAACCTCTGTATATCCACTTTTCCGGGAGTTATGCACAGATTTGTCCACATTTGCACCATGTTTATCCACATTTTGTAATTCTATATCCACATTTTCTTGAGCTATATCCACAGAATTTACCAACTTATGCACATAGTTATCCACAGGCTGTGAAGAATGTCTACATAGGACGGAAAAATCAGTACGCGTTTCCTTCCCCTTTGGATTGACTTCATAATGAATCCCATCAGCACTGCGCTCCATCGGCAATACTAAAGAGTCTTCATCAACTTCTACAATACCCTCTACAGCAGCCATGTACCACTTCTCAAAGGTATTATCGTCCATTTGCTGTTGATAAAGACTTTGGGCTAAACCGCTTTTAGCAATTACAATGCACCCCGTTGTATCTCTATCTAAGCGGTTTAAGAAACGCACCTTACGCTTAATGCCATTTTCTTTGAAGTAATACGCTACCCCATTAGCAAGAGATACTTGGTCTTTAGAGTTTACTGTCAGACCTGCTGGCTTATCCACGATGAGGAGATCATCATCTTCATATAAGATATGTAGATCCATTTCAATTGGTTCGTAATCGATTTTTTCCTTAGCCATAGCAATCCAAATCTCATTACCTTCGGAGATAACATCCTTTGGCGTCGCCTTATGGCCATTGATATGGATTAGTTTTTCCTCAAATAGCTTAACTAAGGACTTACGAGGATATCGAGTATCTAGTACCGCACCAAGTGTAACCTCAGTTTTTTCACGACGTGTAGCCTCTATATCTGCGGCAGTGACAGTCCACAAAATATCGTCTGGACGATGTGTTTTTCGCGCCATTAGTATCTCCTTTCTACGAGCTCAGGGTCTCGTGGCATGTAGTTCAGCAGCGAGCTTGGTTGAACAGCTCGACCACGTATATTCGTTTGTTCAAAGGTAATAGTCAGCTCTTGTTTAGGTCGTGTAATAGCCACATAGAACAAGCGCTTTTCTTCGTCTTCACGACCTTCTGCGATGGCAAAAGGACTTGGGAAGGTGCCTTCATTGAGTCCTGCCAAGAACACGTGGTCAAACTCGCTCCCCTTCGCTTGGTGGATGGTAATGATAGGAATACGGTCTTCGTTTCGTACTTGTTGAGCTGGCTCACCTGCGGTAAGGGCCGCCATCTGCAAGATTTGATTTAATCGAGCTAATCCAGCTGGACCTTCATAGGCCGCATCAAGTTTTTCCATAATGCGATAGAGATCCCGTATATGCTCTACCTTTGCCGCTTCCCCATGGGATTTATAGTATTCTAGAACCCCCATTTGATTCATTATGTACGCCAATAACTTCGTTGGCAATTCCGTATAGGCCTTTCTACGTAATGTTGCCATTTGGGACGCAATATTGGTAAAAGCAGCCTTATACTTGTTAATTGCCACCATACGCCCAGTCGTTGTAGGCACGATATTTTCTTTTACTGCATAGATTAAGAGCTGTGCTGTGGCCAAGATATCGTCCATCGCATTGTGCGTAGGCTCATGATTGATAGGAAACTCTGATGCTAGGAAGCCCAGTTTATGATTTGGCAAATTAGGATAGAAACGACGGTAAATATCGAGTGTATCGTAGATAGCCTTGAATTCTGGATTACCTAAATTATGGCGTGCCAATTCATTAGTAAAGATGGTCACATCGTAGTTTACATTGTGGCCTACGATAATAGCATTCTTGGAGAATTCCTTAAAGGCTTGTAGCACTATAGCTGGCTCTTCGCCGTGTTCCTGTAAATACGCATCCGAAAAGCCGTGTACCTCTTCGGATTGTCCCACAGGTACGCCGGGGTTGATAAAGCGTTCAAAGGTTTCTAGGACCTGCCCATTTTCATCGATGCGGATGGCTGCAATTTGAATGATGCGATCCTGAGACGTATCGGTACCCGTACTTTCTACATCATACACCACAACCTCATGATTTTCTAAACCACTGACGAGCTTCGCATAAGGCTCTGCCTCAAAGATAGGCATATCCATAAAGTCCGTCAATTTTAAGCCCACTTGCCGCGTCTCAGGGCTTTCAATAGCGGCTATACGCGCGTCACCGATACCAGCAACATAGCGTTTTATAATACGCTTAGCGCTGACGGAGTCATTCGGGTTCATAAGCAATTTAAAGTAAGCCATAACGTCTTTGATTTCTTGACGTCTAAAGAATTTAAACTCGTCAATGATCATAAAGTGACGGCGTTCATCTTCAGCCTTTTCGTTGTTCAGGCGTTCAAAGGAGTCGCTCAGCCGTTGCGCCTTTTTATTATCCCGCACTAAAACGCCAATATTGGCATCCTTTGGCAAGGCGCAGATAGCTTCATAGATATATCGTCCCTCAAGATAGCTGTTTTTACAGCCTTTTATGAGAACAGGCTTGCCCTTTCTTTCACTATTGGCGCGAGGCAATTCAGTATAGATAGAACCTACCAGATCAGGGAACATATTCTGCAATGTTTTGAAGGCCATCGTAAAAAGCGTCCAGTTAGAGCGGTAGTTTTCGTAGAAAATGATTTTTAAAGGCTTAAATTCCGCATCAAATTGCTTGAGTAAACGGAATGGATCAGACCCACGCCACTCGTATATGGTTTGGAAATAGTCCCCACATAATAGGACGTGATTACCTTCCCAAAGCATTTCAAGTACCTTGTACTCTAGTACACCGGTATCTTGCATTTCATCAACAGAGATATAACTATAACGACTGCTCCAACGTTCTCGAACTACAGGATCTTGGAATAGACGATGAACACCACAGATAAGGTCCGTAAAATCTAGGCCATGTACGGAGGCTAAGCTTTCATCATAGGCGGCAATCCATTCGTGACCATGGTTCAAGAAGTCATGGAGTTCACTATAAAGAACATTCCCAAAACTAGAGAACTGTTGCTCAATAGCAGGACGCTGTTCCTTTTGCAAACGATCAATAGTCCGTTTATAATCGCCTACGAGATCATCAGAATAAAAGCCATATAAGGAACGATATTCTTTTACCATACCGATGATGTTGGCAAAGGACATTTCTCGCAACTTACCTGGACGATACGGTTCAGACAATTCCTTGCAATCCTCTTCATCAAAGATCGTTACATCCGTATACAAGGTTTCATTGCGCTTACCCTCTTGTTGGAGTACGAAAAAGCAAAAGCTGTGGAATGTACTAACCTCCACAGCCTTTGCATGACTGCCTACGAGCGATTGAATGCGGTCTTTCATCTCCTTTGCCGCCTTGTTCGTAAAGGTCATGCACAAGATATTCTCCGCCTTCGCATAGCCGCCCTCGATGAGGTGAGCCACTCGATAAGCAAGTGTATTCGTTTTTCCCGTCCCAGCGGACGCTAACAAGAGGATATTCTGTTCAACTTCATCAATAACGCGTTGTTGTTCACGATTGATAAGCATGAGGTCCTCCTATTTTAAAAAGCCGTACCATCCGGCTGCAATGAGCATTGGAATAGGGCCTAGAATTACTGTTAAAGCCCATACGCCCAAACCAATATCCATAGGAATATTGAGGATATGAACGCATACTAAATACGTCAAAATACCAGTTACTGCATTCATTGCCACTCGTTTAATGGTGAAAAATGCTACTTTGAAAGCAATGTAGGCTACAGCAACGGATACAACCGCCGATATAATCGGTGATGCTAATAAAGCTCCCATATTATCCTTTCATTTCTTGGCGGTTTACTACGGCACCGCCTAATGTTAATTCATCAGCATATTCGATATCGCCACCCACAGGAACCCCGCGGGCAATACGCGTTACCTTAATGCCACTTGGGCTTAACAAGCGCGCCAAATAGAGAGCTGTCGCTTCCCCTTCTACGTCTGGGTCAGTAGCGAGGATAACCTCTTGTACGACACCATCACGAAGGCGAGCAATCAATTCTTTTACGCGAATATCGTCAGCACCGATGCCCTCCATAGGGGACAAAGCACCTTCTAATACGTGATATAAGCCCTTATAGTCACCACTACGCTCGATAGCAATAACATCGCGAGATGTTTCAACGACCATAATCGTCGTTTGATCCCGGTTTGGATTGCTACAGAATTCACAAGGGTCTTGAGCTGATAAGTTAAAGCAAATAGAACAGTGACGCGTAGCCCCCTTCGCTTCTACGATGGTTTCCACGAGACGGTCTACCTCTTCCTTCGGCATTTCTACCAAATGATAGGCCAAGCGTCTAGCCGACTTGGAGCCTATACCCGGCAAGCGGCGCAACTGCTCTACGAGCCGTTCTAAAGCGTTTGTCATTTAGAATAAACCTGTTGGCAAATTAAGACCACCAGTTACTTTGCCCATTTCTTGAGCCAAAAGGTCATCTACTTTTTTGCTAGCTTCGTTGACAGCAGCCATTACTAAATCTTCTAACATTTCCACGTCTTCAGGATCTACTGCAGATGGGTTCAATTTCAAGGACTCGATGATTTTTTCACCGTTCATTACAACTGTTACAGCACCGCCACCAACGGAAGCCTCTACTGTACGAGTTTTTAATTCTTCTTGCATTTTCTTCATATCTGCTTGCATTTTTTGAACTTTTTTCATCATGCCAGCCATATTGCCCATACCTTTACCAAACATTGTAATTCCTCCTTTTAGGATCTACGTCCTATACTAATATTCTAATTGATTTATTCTTCGATGACCTCGACGATGATGTCGTGGTCTTCAGATAGTTTTTCTAATGTTTCTGCCAAAAGAGGATTATTTCGTTCCTCTTCTGTCATATGCTCTGGATCCCATGCATATTCACGAGCTACCGTCACGCTATCGATAGGCGCAACTTCAATAGGTGCTTGTGAAAGCATAGTATGATCATCACTTTGATAAGGGGTTCCCTGTTGTTCGCCCCCATTAGACTTTGGGACAGCTTCTACCTCAATATGGGCACCGCTATCCATAGGGCGTTCTAAGACCTCCCCATCATCGCTAATAACAGTAACACTATCTAACGGATGTGGTGGCATATCATCTAAGGATGATACGTAGGATTCCTCCATATCATCTACTGGCACATCATCAAAGGAATGAACAGGAATATCATCACCTTCAATAGAACCTGCTAGCGACTCGATAGGGATCTCTCCATCTGGAACCTGAGTAGACGGACTACCATCAAAGGATGTAATCGGCACATCTCCGCCAGATGTTTGACCTTCTGCTGAAGCAACTGTTGTACCTGTATTCACACTACTAACAGCATTGGTACCGCCCGTCTTCTTCGCTAAGAAGGCCAAAGCCGCCGCCTTTGCCGCATCAACCGCTGCTGAATCTGGTTTACTAGCTTGCGCTTCAGATGTAGAACCTCCAGCAGCCTGTGCGGTAGGTTGTTGAGCTTGTGACACGCTACTTCCTTGAGCGCTATTAGCTCCTGCTGAACTATTTCCCATTGGTACATTATTAGTGCCTTGTGGTGCCGATGGATTTGTTAAATCCATTTGTGTCGGTTGACCTCCAGAGGTCTTCTGTACATCTACCATCGGTTCTGGTGGACGTTGCGGCGCTTTTACTTGGTGCTGCGTCGTACTGCCAGAGGCCCTTTTATAGTCTTTGTAAACTTGTGTGAGAGCATCAACAATTTCTACATGTACTGGATAGCCTAGCGTATAGGTGAAAGCATCTGCCGCTTCTTCCAAGTTTACTTCGTTGGTCATTACATTGAGGTGCAATGTATTTTTAAAGGCCATAACAGCCTTGCTTTGATCTACGTATACAAGCTGACCTTGGCCAATTACGGTAGAGGTCATATTGCGATTGCTGTCCTTCAAGTATTTAATGACATTGGACTGTACATTGCGATACTCTTGAGCCGACAAGATTTGATCACTAATGATAGCCTGTGTACTAATACCTTTTTTACCACGACCTTTGGCTTGATTTCTAGCCGATCGTTCTGGCGCACTGCTTGTACTTGGTGGCGCCATACCAATACTGCCCATTGGAGGCGGAGCCATGCCTACTCCATTCATAGGAGGCGGTATACTACCTGGTGCACTCATAGGTGGAGGTGTCATGCCTACACTGGCAGGCGGTGGTGCCATCCCTACGCCACTTGGGGGCGGCACAGTACCAACACTACTCATGGAAGCATTCTGTACAGCAGCATTATCTACAGAAACAAAGCTATTAGCATAACCACCTGGCGGTCCAAAGGAATTAGCACCATAAGCAGGTGCAGTTGCGGCAGCTGGACCTCGTTGTTCTAATTGAGCCATGCGATTCAATAAATCGTTGCGTTCAGATCGTTCTGAAGACTCTAATGCATACACACGGTCTTCTAAGCTTTCATCAACAGAGCCTAATTTAGCACAAAGCACCAAAAGGCCCATTTCGATAATAGTTCGTGGATTATCCACTTGTTTTGCATCATTCATGATGGATTGCGCACTGCGCACATACTGGTTAAGCTCATTAAAATCGATGCTTTCAGCTTGAGCTAAAAACTCAGCCTTAAAGGCATCATATACCTTGAGCTCATCCGCATCAGGTGCGACCTTACCAACTAATAAGGCCCGCACGTGCTGAATGAGGGCTTCCATAATCTGCGTCGCATCACGACCTTCTGCTAAGGCATCGTGGATATAGAACAACAATTTGGGACCATCCCCATTGCGCAACGCATCCAGGAAGTGAATAATCCATTCTTTGCTAACAAGACCGATCAGTTCTTCTACTACTTGCGGCGTAATAGTACCTGTTGCCATACCGGCACATTGGTCTAAGATACTCAACGCATCGCGCAAACCGCCGTCTGCATGGACAGCGATGAGCTGTGCTGCTGCAGGATCTAAGCCAAAACCTTCCTTTTCCGCTACATAGGATAAACGTTGTGCGATATCGTCAGACGTAATCCGTCTAAAGGTATACCGCTGACAGCGAGATACGATGGTAACAGGTAACTTTTCAATCTCTGTAGTAGCGAAGATAAACATAACGTGAGCCGGTGGCTCTTCGATAGTTTTTAAGAGTGCATTCCACGCTTCGGTCGTAAGCATGTGGGCTTCGTCGATGATGAACACCTTCTTACGCCCTTCAACAGGCATAAATTTAACGCTTTCACGAAGAGCACGCACCTCATCGATACCACGATTGGAGGCGGCGTCGATTTCGAGAACGTCCATGGACTGGCCGCTCAAAATCGATTTACAAGCACTACACTCGTTACAAGGATGATCCGTTGGCCCATGCTCGCAGTTGATAGCGCGCGCAAAAATCTTGGCCATACTCGTTTTACCAGTCCCTCGCGGACCAGCAAACAAATACGCATGAGCCACCTTATCCTCGCGGATAGCACGCATCAACGTATCAGATACCTGATGCTGACCAACCACATCGGTAAACGTCTGCGGACGGTACTTACGATATAACGCAATATATGCCATTGGAACACCCCCTTTTTCCGAAAATTACAATACTTTATTATACCATATTCACGGAAATCTGACTCATTTTATAGACCTTAGATTAGGCATAAAAAAAGCGGCCCCATAGGCCGCCTTGCAATATTCGATCACGACAGCCCCCGGGTTCCCCGTGGCACATGAAGGTTACCGCTTAGTGCTGCTACCTCTCAGTCCTGACACGATTCACAGGCCCCCATTGCACAGGCCCGAGAACTGCCATGATCCAATATTGCAATACAAATATTATACATGAAAATACCTCTATAGTCAAAGCTATAGAGGCATTTCATATGTCTTATCTAAAGGATATTCAGTTAGATTAGAAATTATTTTGCATATTTTTCTTTGAATGCAGCTAATTGAGCTTCTTCCAAGGATAAACCTTGTTCTTTATAGCGTTCAATAGCAGCATGCATTTCTTCGTATGCTACAGGTACAACTTTTGTAAATCTGTTTACAAAGTTATTCCAGTTTTCAAGGATGTGACGGCCTTTAGCGGAATTAGTGTGCAATACATGTTGTTCTACTAATTCTTTAATGCGTTTAAGGTCATCATTATTAGCAGGACGTAATTCTACGAGGCCTGTATTTACATAGCGTTCATCGCAATCGAGGATGTATGCATAGCCACCAGACATACCTGCTGCGAAGTTACGGCCGATTTTACCGAGTACAAGAACTTCGCCACCAGTCATGTATTCACAACCATGGTCACCTAAGCCTTCCACAACAGCAGTGATACCACTGTTACGAACAGCGAAACGTTCACCAGCTACACCATTGATGTAGGCTGTACCAGATGTAGCACCATAGAAGGCAACGTTACCGATAAGGATGTTTTCGTCCGCTTCGAAAATGGATTTCTTAGGCGGATATACAGTGATTGTACCACCGGACAAGCCTTTACCGAGGTAATCATTCGCATCACCTTCAAGTTCTAATGTCATGCCTTTAGGAATGAAAGCACCAAAGGATTGACCTGCAGAGCCTTCAAAGTTCAACTTGATTGTGTTATCTGGCAAACCGCTTTCACCATAACGACGTGTCACCTCAGAACCAACCAAGGTACCTACAACACGGTTAATGTTGTTGATAGCCAATTTAGCGCGAATTGGTTTTTGGTCCTCAATGGCAGGACGGCACATACGCAAGAGCTTGGACATATCCAATGTGCGTTCCAATTCATGATCTTGGTCAATCATGTGCATATGACCTACAGATGCATCGATGTATGGGTGGAACAATACGCGTTTAAGGTCAACGCGAGACAATTTGAAGTTATCGTCTTGAGATTTTTGACGAACGAGATCGATACGACCTACGAGTTCAGCTACGGAGCGAATGCCTAAGCGAGCCATGATTTCACGCAATTCACGAGCGATGAATATCATCAAGTTTTCTACATACTCAGGTTTACCTGTGAAACGAGCACGCAATTTTTCGTCTTGTGTAGCAACGCCGTAAGGGCATGTGTTGAGGTTACATACACGAGCCATTTTACAGCCTACAGCAACGAGTGGCAATGTACCGAAACCGAATAACTCAGCGCCAAGCATAGCCGCAACAGCTACATCGAAACCAGTCATCAACTTGGAGTCTACTTCCAATTTAACGCGGTCACGCAATCTATTGAGCATCAATGTTTGATGAGTTTCGGACAATCCCAATTCCCAAGGCACACCAGCATGTTTTACAGATGTACGGCCTGCCGCACCTGTACCACCATCGTAACCAGAGATTAAGATGTTATCTGCTTTTGCTTTTGCTACACCAGCAGCGATAGTACCAACGCCTGCTTCAGATGTTAATTTAACGGAAATACGAGCATCTTTGTTAACGCATTTCAAATCGTAAATCAATTCTGCCAAATCTTCGATGGAGTAAATATCATGATGTGGTGGTGGAGATACGAGCTCTACGCCTGGAGTGGAGTGACGAGCTTTACCAATTTCAGGGTATACTTTTTTACCTGGTAATTGACCACCTTCACCTGGTTTAGCACCTTGTGCACATTTGATTTGCAATTCTTTTGCATGAATAAGGTAGTTTGCAGTTACACCGAAACGGCCAGATGCAATTTGTTTTACTTCGGAATTCATGCTGTCCCCATTTGGCAATGGTTTGAAACGAGCTACGTCTTCGCCGCCTTCACCAGAGTTAGATGTGGAACCAAGACGGTTCATGGCGATAGCAATCGTTTCATGAGCCTCTTTACTAATAGCACCATAACTCATAGCGCCTGCTTTAAAGCGTTTTACGATGGATTCTTCAGGTTCAACCTCTTCAATAGGAATACCGCCGCCTACAGGGTAGTTTAATTCCATTAAGGAACGCAATGTTACATGGTAATCGTTGCGGATAGCTTTAGAGTATTCTTTATATTTAGCATAGTCGCCATTGATAAGGGATTCTTGTAAAAGATCAATTGTTTTAGGGTTGAATAAATGCTCTTCCCCATCTTTTACAGGACCATACCAACCACCTGGTTCGAGTACAGATTCATCGGATTTGAAAGCGCGGTCAAAACGAGCCAAGGCTTCGTTAGCTACGCCTACAAGGCCAATACCACCGATACGTGTTGGTGTATTTACGAAGAACTTGTTGATGAAGTTCGTATTCAAGCCCAATGCTTCAAAGATTTGTGCACCATGGTAGGAACGAACGGTGGAGATACCCATTTTGGACATAACCTTCATGATACCGCCTACAGCAGCTTTGATGTAGTTCTTTTCTGCTTGTTCAGGTGTAATATCACCAAGGCGTTTACGAGCTTGTAAATCGCGTACCGTTTCAAGAGCCAAGTATGGGTTGATTGCTGTTACGCCATAGCCGATCAATGTACAGAAGTGATGTACTTCACGAGGTTCACCAGATTCAAGAATAAGACCGATTTCTGTACGCAATACTTTTCTAATCAAGTGATTATGAACAGCTGCTACAGCCAATAATGCAGGAATTGGTGCATGATTTTCATCAACGCCACGGTCAGACAAAATCAATACGTTTTGATCTGTACGTGCTGCTTCTTCTGCTTTTTCGCACAATTCATTTAACGCATCACGCAAGCCATCAGCACCCTTAGTTGGGTCGAAGAGAATTGGCAATGTAACAGATTTCATGCGACGGCAATCAAGAGCCTTAATGGACGCCAATTCTTGGTTAGTAAGGATTGGTGTACGCATGGATAATGCATAGGTACCAGCTTTGTTAGGATCTGTTAAGTTACCAGAGTTACCAAGCATAACGCGTGTAGATGTAACCATTTCCTCACGAATGGAGTCGATTGGAGGATTTGTTACTTGCGCGAACATTTGCTTGAAGTAGCTGTATAACAATTGTGGTTTATCGGACAAGATAGCAAGTGGAGCATCGGCACCCATTGCACCTACAGGATCTTTACCATCTTTTGCCATAGGTACGATCATACGTACAAGATCTTCTTGAGTATAACCAAAGGCTTGTTGCTTTTT
>USAV01000020.1 GCA_900552715.1 uncultured Veillonella sp. | reverse complement strand
TGGGCGAAGCAATTATGCGTATCTTTCATGAAGTTTCAGTAAGTAATTTATTTGATAAATAATAGGTGATTCTTGAAATTAGTAGTAGGCCTTGGTAATCCAGGCAAGCAATATGAAGCGACAAAACATAATATTGGATTTATGGTTATCGATGCCATTGCCGATAGCGTACCTCACACGCCTTGGAAAGAGGAACAACGTGCAGAGGTGTGCAGTATTACTGTAGATGGTGAGAAGGTATTGCTTGTAAAGCCACAAACATTTATGAATGCCAGTGGTGAATCTGTAGGTCCGTTGATGCGGTATTATAAGATTGACCCATCTGACGTGTATTGCATTTATGATGATATGGATTTACCGGTAGGCAAATTACGTATTCGACCAAATGGTAGTTCTGGTGGTCATAATGGGATTAAATCTTTAATCTCCCATATAGGCACAGAAAACTTTCCACGTTTCCGCGTAGGCATTGGCCGTCCGTTGCCACAATGGACTGTCATTGATCATGTGTTAGCACCATTTAGTGAAGAATCACAAGAGAAGGTACAAAAAGGTATCAAGGATACTGTGAAAGCAGTCTTAGGTACTTTAGAGGTGGGCATCGATAAAGGGATGAATCAATTCAATCCTAAGCGTCGTCCACAGCGATAAATAACATGCATAAGGGCATGAGTCTCATTGAGATTCATGCCTTTTTTACGAGGTATATATGAGTAATCAAGAAAGAATGCCTTTTGTAGAGGCCTTAGAATCATATAAAAAACAACATTTTGTGCCTTTTCATACACCAGGCCATAAGATTGGTGTAGAAGCACCTCAACTACTAAAAGACTGGATGGGACCAGCACTACCATATGACCTAGGTGTTATGTATGCCTTAGATGATTTACATGAACCGGAAGGAGAATTAAAAGAGGCTCAGGACTTAACAGCTGAGTTATATGGAGCTGATCATTGTTGGTTCTCCATTAATGGTACTACTGCTTTAATTGAAGCGATGATTATGGGCACTGTAGGTCCTGATGAAACCATTATCATTCCTCGAGAAGCACATCGTTCAGTTATTAGTGGACTTGTGTTATCTGGTGCTAAACCGGTCTATATGGATTGCCAATTCGATGAGCGCTGGGGCATTCCCTTAGGTGTATCGTTGGACGATGCTGTTAAAATCATGGATGCAAATCCAGAAGCTAAGGCGATTCTCTTAGTGTATCCAAATTATTATGGTGTAGGTGTCGATATTGTAAATATTGTGAAAGAAGCGCATAAACGAGGCATGATTGTTCTTGTTGATGAAGCGCACGGCCCACATTTACCATTTTCAAAAAATTTACCTATCGAGGCCATTGCAGCAGGTGCAGACTTAGTGGCACAGAGTACGCATAAATCGGTAGGCTCATTAACACAAACATCTTGGTTATTAGGGCAAGGTGAAAGAATTAATAAACGCCGCATTACACAAATGCATCAAATGTTACAAAGTACGAGCCCAAATTATATCTTTTTGGCATCCTTAGATATGGCTCGCCATCAATTGGCTACAGTAGGTGAAGACCTAATTCGTCGAACCGTGGAATTGAGCTTATATTTACGTAGTGAATTACATAAGATTTCTGGTATTACTACTATGGAATACAGAGACATAGAAGATCGAGTGGTAAACTATGACTGTACCAAGGTACTCATCGATGCTAAAGAACTAGGTCTTACAGGTGTTGCATTTGAACGGATGTTACGAGACCATCGTATTGAGGTGGAGTTAGTACAAGCTCATCATGTGCTAGTACTCATTACCATTGGCGATACAAAAGAATCAATAACGGCTCTTATTCAAGCAGTACAAGCTATTAGCGATACGGTGTTAAGTACATCTTATGAATCAAATAAGACACCGGATGAGAATTTGCAAAATCTTAGCAAACATTCAGTAGTATTGCCTGAGCCTATTGTACGTGTAACGCCTCGTAATGCTATGTATGCTAATCGAGAGCAAGTACGGTTACAAGACGCACTTCATCGTATAGCAGGAGAGACAATTGCTTATTATCCTCCAGGGATTCCTTGTGTAGCAGTAGGTGAAGTGATTAGTGAGTCTGTGTTACAATATATAGAGAATCGTAAGGCTCTAGGTTATGTACCGAATGGGGCCGATGATATGACATTGGAAACAATTTGGGTGTTACAGGAGTAATTATGGGGACTTTAATCATACTAGAAGGTGGAGATGGCAGCGGTAAGGCTACACAAACTAAACTATTAGTAGAGCGATTAACCAAGGAAGGTCATGCAGTTAAATCTGTAAGCTTTCCGAATTATGATAGCGGTGCTGCTATGCCTATAAAAATGTATCTAGCTGGAGAATTTGGCAAAGATGTGCATGATGTAAATCCTTATGTGGCAAGCTCCATGTACGCTATCGATCGCTTTGCTTCCTTTAGAACTGATTGGGAACAGTTCTATAAAAATGGGGGCATCATCATTGCAGATCGTTATACGACATCTAATATGGTGCACCAAATGGTAAAATACGACGATCAGAAGGAACGTACTGCATTTTTAGATTGGCTTGAAGACTTTGAGTTTAATAAATTTGGTTTGCCTACACCTGATGCAGTATGTCTCTTAGATATGCCTCTTGAAGTGAGTGAAGCCCTTATGGCAGAGCGCACTGGTAAAACAGGAGGTAATACAGGGGATATTCATGAAGGAAATCATCAGTATTTAGTAGCTGTTCACGATGCTTATGAAGAGCTAGTAGAACGCTATCAATGGCACCGTATTCCATGTGCTATTAAAGATGGTGCTGGTCAATATGGGTTACGTACCATAGAAGATATTCATAACGATGTATATCAAGCAGTAGTAAATCTACTACCTTAGGATAGGGCGACTCTTTTAAAAGTCGCCTTTTTCTTATATAATATTAATATTGAGCATGTATTGATAGGAGGAGCTATGACATATTTTGATTCTATAATTGGTCAAGATTCGATCAAGGCACACCTATCGGAACTTGTAAGTCGCAATGCATTACCGCATAGCCTTTTGTTTTATGGTGAAGCAGGTCTTGGCAAGCTTGATATGGCCATAGGTCTTGCATCTCTATTGTTGGGGCGCCAAGTATTTTCTCAACCAAAGGGAGAAGCGTATTTAGCAGATGTAAAGGAAGCACGTCTTGCCAATGGTGAGACGGAGAAACGCATCGAAGCAGAAGGCTTACCTATCTATATGGATAAGGGGGATGCCTTTTGGATTCGCCCTATGAAGACGACACTAAAGGTAGAGCAGTGGTATTCATTATTGCAAGATCATCTGTCAGTAGCGGGTAATGGTAACCGTGTTGTCATTGTGGAGGACTTTCACACGGCCAATGCAGTCATGGCAAATGCTATGCTAAAAACTATTGAAGAACCGCCTGAGCAGGTATATTTCATTATTATTACGAACAAGATTAATACTGTATTACCAACCATCATTTCAAGATGTATGGGCGTAGGCTTTAACAGTGTTGATGTAGATACAATTCGCACAGCCCTCGTAGAGCGTGGCATCACAGGTGATATTGAACAAGCTTTATTAGCCGGTCATGGTAATCCGCAGTTAGTAGAAAAATTGGCTACGCAAGGTCGCATTGAAATGCTTGAGTTAGCTGTTAAGGTAATGGACACCCTTGCCTTTGAAACGCGATGGTTTTCTATGATTTCCTTAGCTTGTGAAAATTTGCCTCGTGAAAGCCTAACAGAGTTGATGCACTGGTTGCGCCTTGTAAGTAGAGATATGATGGCTCTTAAGATGGGTGCACAAGATGGACAATTACAAGTACCTATGTACAAAACTCAATTATTACGATTATTACCGCGCTGGTCTATGCAAGCATTGGCTAAGGTTATTACCGAAACATTGCAAGCAGAACGGGCTTTGCGTTTACATATAAAAACCGCTCTCGTGGTGGACGGTCTTTGTATCGCCCTTCATGATGCTCGGGAGGAGGACTAAATGCTAACCATAGTTGGCGTACGCTTTAAAAAGGCAGGGAAGATTTACTATTTTCTGCCTGAACAATTAGAACTATCCGTTGGTGATGGGGTTATCGTTGAGACGGCACGTGGCGTCGAATACGGTACTGTTGTGATCGGACCTAAAGAGGTCTTTGAAGACACTGTTGTAGCTCCTGTTAAGCCTGTTATTAGAAAGGCAACACCAAAAGATTTAAAACAAATCGAGAAGAATAAAGAACGGGAAGAAAAAGCCTTTGAAATTTGTCTCGAAAAAATTGGTAAACGTAAGTTACCTATGAAACTTATCAATGTGGAATACACATTTGATATGAATAAAATTATATTCTTCTTTACAGCGGATGGTCGTATCGACTTCCGTGAGCTTGTTAAGGATTTAGCCACCGTATTTAGAACACGTATTGAGTTACGCCAAGTAGGCGTTCGAGATGAGGCTAAGGTTCTAAATGGTATCGGCGCTTGTGGTCGACCGTTATGCTGTTCTAATTTCTTAGGTGATTTCACACCAGTTTCTATTCGCATGGCTAAGGATCAAAATTTGAGCCTAAATCCTACGAAAATTTCTGGTGTATGTGGTCGCTTGATGTGCTGCCTTAACTATGAAGATGATTTATATAAAAAGGGTGGCGACCTATATGTTAAGAAGGAACGACCTCAAGCTCCTCAAGATGTAGCACCTCCTGGGATTGGTAAAGAGGTCGTTACCGATGAAGGTATTGGTAAGGTCTTAAAGGTAAATCACCATAAACATACAGTGAAGGTACAGCTCGAAGCAGGCCGTACTATCGATTTGAAATGGTCCGAGGTGGCATTGCCTGATGAATGATCAAGAACGACTTGATGATTTAATTATCGATGGCTTACAAATTTATCAACGGACGGATATGTTTCGCTTTTCCTTTGATGCCATTGCACTCATTCACTTTTGCCGTTTCAATGGTCGTAAATCCTATGTTGACCTTGGCACGGGAACAGGTGTTATGCCACTTATAGGCACATCCCTAGGAGCGGGTCATATAACGGGTATTGATATTAACGAAACCCTTATCAAGTTAGCTCAGCGCAGTGTAGAACATAATGACAAAGGTCGTACAGTATCTATGTTGTGCGGCGATTATCGCCATATGTCGTATCGAGATATCCAAGATAAGCCCTTTGACGGCGTTATTGTAAATCCCCCTTTTTATGACTGTGAAAGCGGTGCAAAGCCTACATCTGAAGAGCGGACTGTAGCACTTCATGATGAACATACAACCTTAGAAGATGTTTTGAAGGCTGTACAGTCCTTTATTAAGTGCAAGGGGCGCTTGTGGATGATTTATAGTGCTAGTCGCCTCCAATATGTGCTACATGAACTGGAAGCCGCTAACTTTCAAGCTAAGCGCATTCGGTTTATCCACGGCTTGGTAGATAAACCGGCGAAACTCGTATTAATAGAGGCTCTCTATCAAGGTAAAGCTGGCCTTGTATTAGAACCACCACTCATCGTTTATGAGAAACCAAATGTGTACACAAAGGAGGTGTCCTCTTGGTATGAACGATAACGAATGGGGCACCTTATACTTGGTGCCTACCCCGATTGGTAATTTAGAAGATATGACGTATCGCGCAGTTCGTATCTTGGGCGAAGTAGATGCTATCGCTGCCGAAGATACGCGTCATACAGGTATATTATTAAAACATTTTGATATTAAGAAGCCTTTGATTTCGTATCATGAACATAATAAGGAAGAAAAGGGTACTTATATTATGGAGCTTTTATTAGAAGGCCAGTCCATTGCTTGCGTTAGTGATGCGGGTATGCCTGCTATATCTGATCCAGGGGCTGACCTAGTAACGAAGGCTATTGAAAAAGACATAACGGTAGTACCATTGCCTGGTGCTAATGCGGCACTGACCGCACTCATTGCATCTGGCTTAGATACTAAATCCTTTACTTTTGCAGGTTTCTTACCGAAGCGGGGTAAACATCGAGTTGAAGAATTACAACGACTTTCACAAGTAACGGGGACCTTGATGTTTTATGAAGCACCCCACCGATTGCAAGAGGTCTTACAAGATATGTATGAAGCCTTTGGGAATCGATCCATAACGGTGGCAAGGGAATTGACGAAGAAGTTTGAAACCTTTGTGCGCACCGATTTGGAAAACCTTGTAAATGATTTGGATCAGCTCACCTATAAAGGGGAATTTGTTCTCATCGTAGGTGGCGCTGATACGATTGAGTCCGATACTAGTGAAGTTTCGGGTGAACCAGTATCGTATGTAGATGCTGTACAAGCCCTTGTAGATACAGGGATACCTAAGAAAGAAGCAATTCGCCAGGTGGCAAAACGTTTTAACGTTTCCCGCCGGGATGTATATAATATTGTAGAACGTTAAACCTTCCCATTCGAAGGTTAGAAGGAGACTCATCATGGGAGACACAAAAAAAACGTATTATATTACGACACCAATTTATTATCCAAGTGCTAAGTTGCACATTGGTCATACCTATTGTACATCTGTAGCCGATACAATTGCGCGCTTTAAACGCTTAGCTGGCTATGATGTGCGTTTCTTAACTGGTTCTGATGAACACGGTCAAAAAATTCAACGCGCTGCAGAAGCACAAGGTATTACACCTCTTGAATATACTACAAATATCGTAAACGGCTTTAAAGCATTGTGGGAAAAAATGCATATTTCCAACGATGACTTCATTCGTACTACTGATGAACGCCATGAGAAGGTAGTACAAGAGCTTTTCACTAAAGCGTATGAAAAAGGCGATATTTACAAGGCTGAGTATGAAGGTTGGTATTGTACACCTTGTGAAACATTCTGGACTGAGCAAAAGCTAGGTGAAAATCATACATGCCCAGATTGTGGTCGTCCTGTAGAAAAGGTTAAAGAGGAAAGCTACTTCTTTAAACTCGCTAAATATACAGATCAATGGTTGAAATTTATCGAAGAAAACCCTGATTTTATTCAACCTGAATCTCGTCGTAACGAAATGATCCAATTCGTAAAACAAGGACTTGAAGACTTAGCTGTATCTCGTACATCCTTTGACTGGGGTATCAAGGTACCATTTGATCCTAAACATGTCGTATATGTTTGGTTCGATGCATTGGTAAACTATATTAGTGCACTTTCTCCATTTGATGGTGATGGTGAATTATATAAAAAATACTGGCCAGCAGATCTTCACTTAGTAGGTAAGGAAATCGTACGTTTCCATACAATTATTTGGCCTATGATGCTCATGAGTCTTGAATTGCCATTACCTAAAAAGGTATTTGGCCACGGTTGGATGATCGTTGACGGCACTAAAATGAGTAAATCCTTAGGTAATGTTATCGATCCTATTCCATTGATCGATACATATGGGGCAGATTCCTTGCGTTATTATTTATTGAGTGAAATTACGCTCGGTAATGATGGTAACTTTACATTGCCTAACTTTGTTACAAAAATCAATGCGGATTTATCTAATGACTTAGGTAATTTGTTGAACCGTACCATTGCGATGATTGAAAAATACCATGGTGGTGTGATTACAAAATGCGATGATATGGACGATTTGGATCGTGATGTATCCACATTAGCCGTTCAAACTGCAAAAGATTTTGAAGCGGCTATGGAAAATATGGAGCTTAATAAAGCGATTAAATCCGTATGGGCCTTTATTGGTCGCATGAATAAATACATTGATGAAACAATGCCTTGGGTATTGGCTAAATCTGAAGATGCTCATGATAAAGAACGCTTACAATCTGCTATGTATCACTTGGCAGAAGCATTGCGTATTATTGCAATCTTAGTAAGTCCTGTTATCCCTGTAGGTGCTCCAAAAATCTGGGACCAATTAGGACTTGTAGGCTTTACAGATGCTACTCTTGAGGATGCAAAAGTCTGGGGCTTAATTCCAACAGGTACAAAAGTTGTAAAAGGTGATCCTATTTATCCACGTTTTGAAATTCCTGAAATGGTAGAAGTTGTTGTGGAAGAGAAGATTGAAGAAGCTGTAGACACATCTAATATTCCACCATTAAAAGAAAATATTACGTACGATGATTTTGAAAAATTAGATCTTCGTGTAGCAAAAGTTGTAAGCTGTGAAAAGGTTCCTAAGTCCAAGAAATTATTGAAATTCGTATTGGATATCGGTATTGAAGAACGCACAGTATTAAGCGGTATCTCTCAATATTATGAACCAGAAGCTATGGTTGGTAAAAAGGTAATTTACTTGGCTAACTTGGCTCCTAAGAAGATGATGGGCATTGAGTCTTATGGCATGATTCTATCTGCATCTGATTGGGAAGAACATTTAGAAGTAACTAATATCGAATCTTTACCAGCAGGAAGTGTGGTTAAATAATGAAACTCTTTGATTCGCATGCTCATGTAAATGACGGTCGTTTTGACAACGACCGTAATGAGATGTTACAAGCTTGCTTTGATGCAGGCGTAGAATACATTATGATTCCAGGTGTTGATCGAGGTACTGTTGAATCAGGCCTAGCTTTAGTGGAGCAGTATGACCGTTTATATGCCGCTGTAGGTACACATCCTCATGAGTCTAAAGATTTTACAGAAGAAGACTATGAGTTCTATAAGAATCAAGCTCTTAATAATGATAAGGTACGAGCTATCGGTGAGATTGGATTAGATTATTACTATGATTTTTCTAACCGTGAAACACAGAAACGCGTATTCATTCGTCAATTAGAGCTTGCTCGTGAAGTAGATTTACCAATTATCATTCATGACCGCGATGCACATGGCGATATTATGAATATCTTGCGCAATGAAGGCAAAGATAATTGGGGCATTTTCCACTGCTATTCTGGTAGCTGGGAAATGGCAAAAGAAGCTATTAAATTGGGATTCTACATATCATTTGCGGGTCCTGTTGTATTCCCTAAGTCTACTAATCTCAAAGAAGTAGCTAAACAAGTACCATTAGATAGAATTCTTATTGAAACAGATTCACCATATTTAACGCCACCTCCATTTAGAGGCCGTCGCAATGACCCAAGCAAGACTCAGTTTGTAGCAGAGGAAATTGCTGGCCTAAAAGGTATGGATGTAGATGAGTTCTGTGAGATTACCTATAATAATGGTAAACGTGTATTTGGTATTGAATAATTTTGATGTTAGTCAACATAAATGCTGTAAATAAAATATTGTAAACGTCTAATGGCATTGTTCTAATTCTTAGGATATCTATTCAGAATCATTAGAATCATAAATTATAAAACGCGATTCTCCCTTAGCGGTGAGAATCGCGTTTTTCTATGGTATACTAAAGTATATTCATACTGAACTATAGTAAGTCGAGGTTAGTAGCATGAAACGTATTGCATTTATAGATTTAGGATCCAACTCCGTTCGTTTTGTCATTTATGAGATTTCTAAGACCGGAAGTTATCGTCTCATATATCAAGAAAAAGAGAGTGTCCGCTTAAGTGAAAATATGTGGGGCACTCATGAGTTAACAAAAGAGGCAATGGAGCGCTCTCTACGTGCTCTAAAAGGCTTTGTTCATATGGCTGACGCTATGGAGGTAGATACTATAAAAGCTGTTGCTACGGCTGCAGTACGTCTAGCTAAAAATGGGGATGCTTTCATTAAAGCCGTAAAAGAACGAATAGGTCTAGATTTGGAATGTATTGCCGGTGAAGAAGAGGCTCGCCTTGGATTCCTTGGGGTTATCAATACGATTGGGATCAAAGATTTTATTATCTTTGACTTAGGTGGTGCTAGTACAGAGGTAACGCTAGTAAAAAACAGACATATTGTGAAAGCGGTTAGCCTGCCTATAGGAGCACTCACTTTGACTGGAACCTATCAAAAGGGCGATGAGTATACCCCTAAAGAACTAGAAAAAATGACGAAGGCTGTAAAGAAAACCATTAAGGAACATTATTGGCTTCATAATGTGAAGCTTCCTCTATTAGGTATTGGCGGTACAGCTCGTAATATTGCAAAAATAGATCAACGTAAGTTATCATATCCCATTACGAAACTACATAACTATGAGTTACCATATCATAGATTTCACGAAATCTTAGAAGATGTAAAAGGTAAATCCTTAGAGGCCCGTAAAAAAATTAGTGGCTTATCATCGGAACGTGCAGATATTATTATTGCAGGACTCACCATAGTGGATGAGCTGTTTAACTATGTAAATGCTAAGACCCTTGTTGTAGGCGGTTGTGGTTTGCGTGAAGGTTTATTCTACGATTATTACGGTGAGTACTATTTAGGCGGAAAGTCTATAATCGATGATATTCTAGTTCATTCTGCAGAGAATGTACTATTAGGTATGACAAAGCATGAGCTCGTGCATGCCAAGTATATTACGAAATTAGCCACTACTTTATATGATGCATTAGAACCACTCCATAAGGCAGATAAGAATTTTAGACGATGTTTGATTGCAGCGGGACTGTTGCATGATATAGGTAAACGCGTTAATTATTATAGTCATGCTCGTCATGGCTGCTATATGCTCGTCAATAGTAATTTATATGGGATTTCTCATGTTGAACAGGCATTTAGTGCATTCTTAGTCATGAATTCTCATGGATTGACGCCAAAGGAATATAAGAATTTCTTATATGGTAAATTGTTAGATCAAGAACAACGCTCATTAGGTCAAAAGCTTTCTATTATTTTAGCGATTGCAGAGGCTCTTGATGAAAGCCATGAACAATTTATCAAACAGTTAGAGGTAAATATTAAATATACTAGTGTAGCCATAAAAGTGTTCTATTTAGAAGGACGCGATGTGAGTGTCACTAAAACGGCTGTAGAAAAACTTTCAAAATCATTCAAAAAAGAATTCAACAAATCCTTAGAAATAGAATGGCATGAATCTCGTAAGGAGGCATAATGGCATTACCAAAAACATTACGATATGCAGTACTACATGTGGGATCCAGTAGCATGAGTATTACCATATTAGAATATAAAGGCATAGATGATGTACGTGTTATCGATTATGCGGCGAGAGAAGTAACCTTTGGGGAGGAATTATTTCAAACATCTCGCTTGAGCTTTAAAACAATTGAAGAAATCTGTCATATTTTAAAAGGTTATAAGCAATTAATGGCAGATTATGGCGTGAGTCGTTCTAAACTATATGGTACGACCGTAATACGCGAAGCCGCTAATCGTCGTAGTATTCTAGATCAAATCTATATTCAAACGGGGATGCGCGTTGAGGTCATCGATATGCCGAAAGAGGTATATTACAAATATGCTTTGTTATATTACAAGATGACGCATCAATATAAACTGACAGATCCTACTAAGGCAACATTATTCTTGGATATTACATCTGGTGGGGTAGGCTTAACGGTTTGGCGTGGTGAGAATTTATTGTTCCAACGCAATATGCATAGTGGGTCCTTACGGGTTATGGAGTCATTTAATCGAAATCAACGATCTTCCATATCATTCCCAAGGGCTATTACAGAATACTTACATCGTATGATTGGCCCCCTTCGTGAAGAATTACAAACCTATAATATTAATAGTATCGTCTTATCTGGTGATGAGGCGCAATATATGACTCATTTAATGGGGCAAGAAAATAATAAAGAAGACATTATTACTATTGAACCAGAACGATTTAAAGGGCTTATCAATTCTTTTGACGGTGTGACAGCTACCAAGTTGATGAATCGTTATAAATTACCTGAATATAAGGCCAATATTTTAATGCCTACCATGATTTTATTTAATGAAATCATTACGGCCATAGAGCCTAAATCATTAATTTTCAGTAGCTTTTCATTCTCTCAAGGCATTAGTTGGTTCTACGGTGTGGAAACCGAGAATAATCCGTTTATGTATCAATTGCGTGAACAAAATGCACAGTTAGCGCGTGCTGTTGCTTCAAGATATCATACAGACCGAATTCATGATGCCGAGGTAGAGCTATTTAGCTCCTTATTCTGTAAAGCATTGCGACATAAAGGTTTACCAGAACGGTGGGGCTATCTATGTCGTATTGCAGCCATTCTTTGTTCTGTAGGCAAGTTCGTTAATTTACGAAATCATGGAGAGCATGCGTATCACATTGTAATGGGAACCGATATATTTGGACTTTCAGAAGAAGAAAAACAAGTAGTTGCTAATGTTGTATATTACCACTACAAGGGAACTCCCAATGATGATGATGCGTATTTTAATGCTTTAACAGAATTACAAAAAATTCAAGTTACTAAGCTGGTAGCCATCATTCGGGTTGCTTGTGCACTCGATGCAGGTAGTAACCAAAAAATCTCTGAAGTAACATTAGAAGAACGAGATAATGTACTTTATGTATTCTGTCGTACTAATGAGGATATTTCATTAGAATGGTGGACCTTTGACCGTGATTCGGAATACTTTACAGAGGTATTTGGTATGGAAATCGTACTAGTAAGGGGAGGGGATCGTCATGTTCAGTAATGCAAAGTATTATTTTAACCGTGAATTATCTTGGTTAAAGTTTAATCAGCGTGTTTTATTAGAGTCTATTGATACTAATACTCCTTTATTAGAACGACTTCGATTTATTGCTATTGCTAGCTCTAATTTAGATGAGTTCTTTATGATTCGTGTGGCTGGATTACGTCATCAAGTTGTGAATGGCATTGTTAAGTACGATGCGGCTCATATGGATGCTAAGGCACAGCTAAAAGCTATTGATGAGTCTGTACAGCGCCTCGTATCGATGCAAAGTACATATTTAAAGAATGTATTGTGTGAATTAGAATCTCATGGATTTTATTTTACCTATCCAGAACAGTTAGACGTAAAATCAAAGGCTTGGTTACGGCACTATTTTGAAGAACATATCTACCCGGTTGTAACTCCTCTAGCCGTTGACTCTGGACACCCATTTCCATTTTTAACAAACCATACTATTAATGCCATTGTACGTATTTTTCAAGTATTGCCAGATGGTACAAAAGATTATAAAATCGCAATTTTACCAATTCCGTCTGTACTAAATCGTATCATTGAAATACCTAGCCGTAGCAATAAGGAACATCGCTTTGTATATTTGGAGGATGTGATTACCTACTATGCTATTCAATTCTTCCAAGGTTATGGTATAGAAGATTTTATGGTGTTCCGTATAACTCGTGATGCGGATTTAGAAATTGATGAAGAAGAAGCAACAGATTTGCTTTCTGAGGTAGAAGCATCTTTGCGTCGTCGACGTCGTGGTGATGCGGTACGATTAGAGGTTTGTGGTGATGTAAAGGATAATCTGTTAGACTTTGTACTCACCAGTGTTGAATTAGAGCCAAAGGATGTATATCGTATAGATGGTCATCTTGATTGTCGTATGTATTTTGATTTCTGCAATTATCCAGGTCTAGATCATCTTCGTTATGCTCCATTTGAACCTAAACTTCCTAGTGAATTAGTAGATCATGAAGGAGAAAGTCTATTCTCTGTCATTGGAAAGCAAGACTTATTTGTTCACCATCCCTTTGAGTCTTTTGCGGTGGTAGAACAATTTATAGCACAAGCAGCTACGGATCCAGATGTATTGGCTATTAAACAAACATTATATCGCGTCAGTGGCGATTCGCCTATTATAGCATCGCTTATAAAAGCAGCTGATAATGGCAAGCAAGTAACCGTACTTATGGAGGTTAAAGCACGGTTTGATGAAGAAAATAATATTCATATGGCACGCCGTCTAGAAAAGGCTGGCTGCCATGTTATTTATGGCTTGAAAGGACTTAAAACTCACTCCAAGATTACCATGGTTGTTCGCAGGGAAGATGCGGGTATTAGGCGTTATGTTCATCTAGCTACAGGTAACTATAATGGCAAGACAGCACGAATGTATACGGACTGTGGCATATTCACATGTAATGACGAATATGGCGACGATGCATCTCGCTTCTTTAATTTAATTTCCGGCTATTCTGATCCTCCAATTTGGAATAAATTTATTGTAGCCCCTTTAAATTTACGGGAAAAGATAATGGAATTGATTGACCGTGAAATCGAATTTGCAAAACAGGGAGAAGAGGCTTATATCATTGGCAAAATGAATTCCTTGCTCGATAAAGAAGTCATCGCTAAACTCTATGAAGCTTCTGCTGCAGGTGTTCGCATTGATCTCATCGTTCGTGGTATCTGTACACTTCGACCTGGCATTGCTGGAGTAAGTGATAATATTACAGTTCGCTCTATAGTAGGTCGTTTCTTGGAACATCATCGCTTATTCTATTTCCGTAATGGTGGTAATGAAAGTCTGTATTTGTCTAGCGCAGACTGGATGCCTCGTAATTTAAATGAACGTGTAGAACTTATGATTCCTATTGAAGATAAATGTCATAAGGAGCGTGTTAAAGGGATTTTAGATTTATATTTAGAAGATACCTTAAAAGCTCATATTATGAGAGCAGATGGTTCGTATCGTAAAATTAATGATAGAGAACATCCAATTTCTGCTCAAGAGGAGCTTATGAAAGAAGCTATTGCTCGAGAGCACAAGGAATCGATGACCGTTATTGAGCGTTTACAACCAATGTTTAAGATGAATAAATGATGAAATTCACACATAGTGTTGAATGATGAATTTTAATACATTTATATAATACTGAAAAAGCCTGTTTTTACAGGCTTTTTTACATGTATACATATTTAAAAATGAGATAAAAATGAAGTTTTCTGATATGTAGAAAATTTTGGTAACAATTGAAAAACACATAAAAATACAATTTATGTTATAAAAAAACCTAGTATACTATATATGGTAGTGGTATCGTATATATGTACACAATTCGGAATATATTGTATAGTATTAAAAAATATAGATATGTACGTATACAGTGGACTTTTTGCAAAAACATAGAAAATGATGTTGATAAAAAACCAGTATTTATATAGGTTTATCTCTTATTGTTAACCTTTGGCGTTTGACAGGTTATATCTATCTGTAGTAGAATAATTACATTACAGGAGGGATTACAATATGAGAATTCATAAGACACACAAACGATATATTTCGTCTGTTGTTGCTGGATTGATTGTAACAGCTGTAACTATGACAGGTTTTTCTTATAATGATAAAACCGTTACCGTTATGGTAGATGGTGCAGCACACACTGTTAGAACGCATTTAAATTCTAACGAAGGTATCGTACGCGATGCCGGGGTTAAATTAAATCCAAATGATAAAGTTATTTCCAGCTCAACATCTGTTCAAAATGGTACAACATTAACTGTTGTACGTGCCATTCCAGTTTATGTAACTGTTAATGGTAAGACTAGAGCTGTTTTCACAACAGAAACAACTGCACAAGGCGTTGCTAATGAACTTGGTTTCAAAATGCCTAACTACGCTGTAGTAGGCGATGCAAATGGTTCTGTATTAAGTGGTACACATATTACAATTGCACAAGTAACAAGCCGTTCTTTATCCACAGTAGATCAAGAGATTCCTATTCAAGTGATTCGTCAAAAAGATGACACTATGGCTATGGGTGAAGAAGAGGTTGTTCAAGTTGGCCAACCTGGTTCAGAACGAGTGCAACGTGAAACATTATATAGTAATGGTACGGTTATTAAAACAAATGACGTATCTAAAGTAACACAACGCGAAATGGTACCTACTATTATTAAAGAAGGTACTCGTGAAGTGACAACATCTCGTAATATTGCGGGTCGCTCATCTCGTGCTATCGTAATGGAAGCTTCTGCTTACCTTGCTGGCGATGGTGATGGTGCTGGTATTACGGCAACGGGTGTTCCTGCAGTACGCGGTATTGCAGCGGTTGACCCAGATGTTATTCCATTGGGTACACGTTTATTTATCCCTGGTTACGGTGAAGCTATTGCTGCCGATACAGGCGGTGCCATTGTGGGTAACAAAATTGACCTTGTAATGGACTCTTATGGTGAGGCTATGGACTTTGGTCGCCAAGACGTTACAGTGTACGTATTGGACTAATATGATGATTTAGAGGGTATATCTATAAGATATATCCTTTTTTTATTGGACCTACTTAGCTCAGTAAGTGAGTAATCACAATAGATATAGTAAAAGGACGCCTTATGATTAAGGCGTCCTTTTTTAGTCTTCGATATATGGAATTAGATATTCGTACTTTGTACCTTTTAATTCATCTTTAGGGATAAATCGTAAAGATGATCCATTGATACAGTAGCGCAATGAACCATTAGGGCCATCTTCAAATACATGGCCTAAATGGGCATTACCAATGCGGCTGCGGACTTCAATCCGATTCATGCCATGAGAGTCATCTTGATAGTATTTAATAACATCCTTTGCGATTGGCTTTGTGAAGCTAGGCCAACCACAGTGAGACTCAAATTTATGGGCGGACACGAAGAGAGGTTCTCCTGTAGTGATATCTACGTACAGTCCTGGTTTGAACTCATCGGTTAGGTCATGACTGAACGGCGCATCCGTAGCAGAGTTCTGTGTAACTTCAAATTCTTGAGGCGACAAAGCCTTGAGATCTTCCTCGGAAGGTTTATTATAGGCACTGTCATCTACAAGTGGTTCATCAGATAGGCCTAGTGGAATATGACAATAACCAGTAGGATTTTTATCTAAGTAATCTTGGTGATATTCCTCTGCAGAATAGTAGTTAGATAGAGGTAATACTTCAATAGCAAATGGCTTTCCTTCGAAGGATTGCGCACGAGCTAAAGTGCTTTCAATAATTGATTTGTCGGCTTTATCTATATAGTAAATACCAGTTCGATATTGAATGCCTACGTCGCCACCTTGTTTATTAACGCTGAATGGATCGATGGCGCGTAAGAAGTATTGAATTAAGTGATCTAAGGAAAGTACATCTGCATCGTATGTAACCTTTAGTGCTTCCACGTGACCACTATCATGACAGACATCTTCATAACTTGGATTTTCCGTAGGGCCATTGGCATAGCCTACTTCAGTGGAAATCACACCAGAGATTTTTCTGATATACCCTTGAAGGCCCCAGAAACAACCGCCCCCTAAATATATAGTATGTTCATTCATTTAATCACCCCAAACTTCGTGAGCTATTTCTTTTACTAATGCAAGTTTAGCCCATTGTTGCTCTTCGGTCAATTGGTTGCCGATTTCACAAGATGCAAAGCCACATTGAGGGGATAGGCAAAGTCTTTCAAGAGGAATATATTTTGTAGCTTCTTTGATACGTTCTTTGATAACCTCTTTATCCTCTAATTCTGGGCGTTTAGATGTAATAAGACCTAATACGACCTTTTTATTAGGAGATACTTCACGCAATGGTTCAAAGCCACCAGAGCGGTCATCATCAAATTCTAGATAGTATGCATCTACATTTTCTTTAGCGAATAGAATTGGTGCAACTGGTTCATAACCACCACTAGCAGCCCAAGTAGAGTTGTAATTACCACGGCATACATGGGTTGTGAACGCTAAGTCATGAGGTCGACCTTCGAGAGCCAAGTTGTTTAAGCGGAGGTATTTAGCTGTTTCACCTTCGATAGTGACGCTTTTATCTTTTTGGCGACCAGTCCAGTAAGCGTGGTCACAGCACATACCCCAAGTGCAATCATCAAATTGGATGTTGCGGCAACCTGCTTCATAGAGGTCTTTAATTACTTGACGGTATGCAGCAGCAATGTCTTGAATTAATTCTTCTAAATCAGGGTAGAAGGAGCGTGTTGTAATACCATTATCCTCACGGAATAATTCAGCTAAGAATTGGGATGGAGCAGGAATTGTTTGACGAGCTGTAGTATGTTCATCTTCAAATTGTTTTACGAATTTGAAATGCTCTACAAATGGATGGTTAGTACCTGTAATTTTACCAGTAAGGGCGAGAGAGCCTGGCGCAGTTTCTTGTCCAACGAATTTGTAACCGTGTTCAAGTTCAATTTCTTTTACGCCATTGAATCCCCACATGAAATCTAAGTGCCAGTATGCACGGCGGAATTCACCATCAGTGATAACAGGAAGACCTGCTGCTTTTTGTTTTTGAATGAGGTCTGTAATGAGACGATCTTCAACAGCTGTTAGTTCTTCTCTTGTAATATTTCCTTTTGTAAAAGCTTCACGAGCTTCTTTTAATTCTGCTGGGCGTAGGAAGGAACCTACGATATCAAAATGAAATGGTGCTAATTGTTTGGACATATTTATAATCCTCCTTATATAAACGGTAAAACCGATAGATTCGATAGGTTTATTATAACTAAGGATGAGCATATATAAAAATATCAATATATTGATGTTGTATATAGTTTTAAGTTATATCAGCGGATTATTTTTTTATTTCAGTTATATCAAGATATGAAAGTAATATAGTATCAACTCAATTGTAGAGTATCCTATGCTTTTCTTTGGCGTATTTGATAGTAGTTAGATTTTCTACATATATTAAAAAGCACTCTCTAAATGAACTGTACTCGAAAAATTGGACACAATTTTTCGAGGTGCAGTTCAAAATCGAGAGTGCTTTTAGTTAAAGTTAAACTGTTATGTAGAGCAGTTTAAATATAATCAAGAATCCTACAATATTATTCTTTTGTTTCAGGTAGTTTAATATGTCTGCCGTAGTTGCCTACATACTGTTCTAAGGCTTGAATATATTCTTGCCCTAAACGGCTGCGATGCATTTTGTTGTTGGTAATGTAACCGATGTGCATCAAACCTTCTTCGGCGAGAGGTACAGAAATAATATTCTCCCCATTTACTTCTTCATCGATAACACCACTTGATACGGTATAACCATCTAGACCAAGCAATAAACTAAAGAGGGATGCTCTATCGCGTACACGAATATGTTTTGGTCGTACAACGGTACTAAAGATTTCTTCAGAGAAATAGAAGGAGTTGTGATCGCCTTGCTCAAATGAGATATAAGGATATTCCTCTAACTCGTCCATAGACACAACCTTTTTATTAGCTAGTGGATGGTTTTTGCCTATGAAGATATGTGGGTGTGCAGTAAATAACTCTGTAAATGTTAATTCATTAGTATGAATTAATTTCTCTAGTACAGGTCTATTAAAATCATTATAGAAGAGTAAACCAATCTCACTCTTCATATGAGCTACGTCATCGATGATTTCATAGGTTTGAGTTTCCCGTAAGGATACATCATATTGATCGATGCCTGCGCCTTTTAAAAGCTCTACAAAGGCGTTAACCGCAAAGGAGTAATGTTGCGTAGAAACAGAGAATTGTTTTTTACCACCGCTTTGGCTTTTATATTGCTCTTCCAATAAAGCGGCTTGCTCTAGTACTTGGCGTGCATAGCCGAGGAAACGTTCCCCTTCTTTAGAAACAGTAATCCCTTTATTGGTACGGTCGAAAATGGTAATGCCCATTTCCTTTTCCAATTCCTTAATAGCCTTTGTTAGACTTGGTTGCGAGACGAAGAGTCTCTTAGCAGCTTCACTAATACTGCCTATATTTGCAATTGTTGTGACATACTTTAATTGTTGTAAGGTCATAATGGCCTCCTTTTATATATTACACTACCTATACTACTCGATTATAAGTATTTAAGCAATGTTATATATATGTTACAATGTACTAATAGAATAAAGGAGGACCTATGCTTAAACAAGTCATCGTCGTAGAAGGAAAATCTGATATACAACGTATTGCACAAGCCGTGGAAGCAGACTGTATTGCTACAGAGGGTTTTACACTTCGTAAAGGTGTTATTGATATGATTCGTGTAGCTTATGAAAAGCGAGGTATTATCATATTAACCGATCCTGATACAGCAGGGGAGAGAATTCGTCGTGTATTAACAAAAAAATTCCCTAATGCACAGCATGCTTTTGTCCCTCGTGATGAAGCTTTTGCAAATGATGATATTGGCATAGAACAAGCATCTCCAGAATCCATTAGAAAGGCTTTATCCACATTACATGTAGAATCCTTGGAATCATCTAACGAATTTTCTATGGTAGATCTAGTTCGTCATGGGTTATCAGGTATGCCTGATAGTGCTGCTCGCCGTGCGGTTATTGGGGCTAAGTTAGGCATTGGTTATGGCAATGGGAAACAGTTTTTATACCGTTTAAATCACTATGGTATAAGTCGAGATGCTTTTGAAGAGGCTGTAAATAGTTAAAATAGGAGTTAAGATGTTAGAATCAGTAATTGCAAGCCCTGAGGTAGTGCATTATATATGTAAACGCTTCGATATTAAAATGAGTAAGAAATTAGGGCAGAACTTTCTTATTAAGAGAGGTATTGTAGACGAAATTGTACATGCTGCGGAATTGACACCTGGTGAACCTGTACTAGAGGTAGGTCCTGGTATTGGCACATTGACACAGGGGTTAGCACAAAGTGGTGCTGATGTAACGGCCATTGAGTTAGACCGTCGCTTATTAGAGGTTCTAGATACTACATTGGCTTCCTATGACAATGTACGTATTGTCCATGGGGATGTGTTGAAACTCGATGTGCCAACCATTATGAACCATAAACCATTTAAAGTGGTTGCTAATTTGCCATACTATATTACAACACCTATTATTATGTCTCTATTGGAAAGTAAATTACCCATAGAACGCCTTGTTGTAATGGTGCAAAAAGAGGTGGCCTTGCGTATGGTGGCTAAGCCAGGTACAAAGGATTATGGTGCATTGTCTGTAGCTGTACAGTACTATACTGAGCCTGATATTGTACTTGATGTACCGCCTAAATCTTTCTTACCGGCTCCAGCTGTAACGAGCTCTGTTATTCGTTGTGTATTGCGTGACAAGCCTCCTGTTGATGTTATTGATGAGAAACTATTCTTCCGAGTGGTGAAAGCTGGTTTTGCACAACGACGGAAAACATTTGCTAATACAATGAAAACAACGGGCTTATCAAAAGATAGAATCGAAGAGCTGTTAGCAAAAGCGAATATCGATGGTCAACGAAGAGGGGAAACATTTACCCTTCAAGAATTCGCCGATGTAGCTAATGCGTGGGCTTCTTTAATTAAATAGTACAATGTAAAAAGAGCTTATTAGATTGATAGTATCATTCTAATAAGCTCTTTTATGTTGATAGGCTCTTATTATGTTAATAAATTGTGGCATAAAAAAAGGAGGGTTATAGGACAAAAAGTGTGTGTGACTAATCCCAATAAGTTGGAAAATCTGTAGACATATGTAGCTCATTCCAAACAGGAGCATCACCCCATTGAGGTATTGAGCGATCTATTTGGCAATAATCAGATAACCGTTTGTAGATAGCAGCAATCGATTCATCTGTAGGCATACAATTTAATATATCTGAAATAGAAAGCGGTCTTGGTGAGTGCATATAGCACCACCAATAGACCGCTTTTAGTCTTCTTTCAAGTGAAAGGCCCCTATGAGATCGTAACATACTTCTTAGTTGAGCATTTACTCCACCTTCAATACGATTATTTGTTGTAGGTACTGTAATATCAATACATTCCAAAAATGTAAATAAAGTTTGTTGCCTAATCAGACGCCATAATGATGATTCGGCTTTAAGCAAACGCTCATGTGTAGAGCGTTTGTTCCCGAATTCATCAATCGTCATTTCTCGTAAAAAATCAGAATATGTCATTCGCCACGCTGAAAGTTCATTAATCCATACAAGAGCTTGATCCATTGTTTTCACATTAAATAAATCTTTAGCCAGAGTATAAAGATCCTTTCCTGCTAACGTTTTAGGTCTACTTGTCGTATATCGTCTAACCTGACAAAAAATGTGAAACAAGCATCTTTGGTGACTGCTATGAGGCCAAACTTTACGTAATGCTTTAGGCAAACCATTAGCACCATCAGACACAACAACTTTAGGTTCGGCAATCCGTTCCATTAAACACTGCCAAGCTCTAGCATGCTCATAACGACAGACATACCATCCTAGAACATGAGTATCATTGCAACAAATCAAAACACATAAATTCCTAGCTAAGTAAATTCCATCAAGATATACCACATCATGTACTTCTTCCACTTTTGGTGGCAATGGCCATATGGACCAAAATTTAGCGGTTTTACGCCTGAATGTACGACCTTTACCAGGCATATCAGCTTGAATATTGGTGCTGAATAACCAATTCAAGAATAGGCTTAACTCTTTACTTAAATTATTAATTTTAACGGTAAATGCCACCTTACAATGTTTGCAAAACCAACGCTGAGAACCAGATTTTAAAACACCGTGTTTAATACATGTTTCATTACAATCAGGACATTTTATTTGTCGCATAAACTCTTCCTCCATATTTGTTTATATATAGGAAGATATAACCTCATTTTA
>USAV01000019.1 GCA_900552715.1 uncultured Veillonella sp. | reverse complement strand
CTGTTATGCAAACTGCCTTATCATACTTATTAAAAAGTCGTATGCTTAAGTTGGTGCAACAAGAAAAGCCAGATGTAATGGTATTTACGCATCCATTCCCATGTGGTGCAGCGTCTATCTTAAAACGCCAAGGTCATATTGATGTACCGTTAGTGGCTATTATGACGGATTTTAGTAGTCATCAGTTTTGGCTTTACCCACAGATTGATACATACTATGTGGCTACTGAATCAATGGTAACTGAAATGGTCGCATCTGGTATTGATATAGCTCGTATTCATGTATCAGGCATTCCTGTACGCCGTGCTTTCTTCCGTGACGCCATTGAAGAATATAAAGTAGAAGAATCAATAAAAGTGCTCGTAATGGGCGGTGGGCTTGGTTTAGGTTCTCTAGAAACGGCATTAAAGCATTTAGATGATGTACATGGTATTGATGAGATTACAGTTGTAGCGGGCCAAAATACATCGTTGTATGAGTCCTTGGTTACTCTTAGTGAATCTATGAGAACAAATACTATTGTGTATGGGTATACTACAAATATTTCGGAGCTTATGAAATCATCTACTCTACTTGTTACAAAACCAGGTGCATTAACATGTATGGAGGCCGTTACAATTGGTTTGCCAATGGTATTCTTTAATGCCATTCCTGGTCAAGAGGAGGCCAACGCAGAACTATTAGAACAACGAGGTTGTGCTCGGGGGGCTCGTGATATTCATAACCTAGGTGATGTTGTGACAGCACTACTCATTAATCCTCCACGACTTCAACAAATGTCTGAGCGTGCTCGTGAATGGCATGTAGATGGTGCAGCAAACATCGTAAATAGTCTTATAGACATATTAGATGCAGAGGCGTCTGTAGAATTAGTGAAAGCAGAGGAATCTATTAGCTAATAGATTTATAAAATTATAAAAGCGATGACCTGTTTAAGGGCATCGCTTTTGTTTTATTGGTATTGTTCAATATGTTCTTGTCGAATTTTTTGAAGTGTTTCCAAGAATGCATCTGTGCTTTCAGCACTGTCCAACAAGTCTTTTAGTTGGTAAGAATCATCGAGGGTCACACTCCATTGGAAGGAGTCATTATCGTCGTATACATTGAATACGATTGGCGTTTCTAAATCCTCTGGCAAATGACCGTCATCATCGGACACAGTTGCATAGGTGCCATCTTCCAAGAGCTCTGTAAATAATGTGTCATACCCATCGATATCGATAAGTTCAAAGTTGATAGTTTCATAAAAGTCTAAAACGATATCTGCTGCCATGTGGACCTCCTCATGAATATATACGTTACGTTTATTCTACTGAGGGGGCCTGTTACTGTCAATGGTAATGTGTAGTATAATAAATATCAGAATGACATAATAGGAGCATACGATGAACGTTATTAGTTTACAAAACATAGAAAAATCATATGGCACACGACTGCTGTTTAAGGAGGTAAATATTACTTTCACCACCGAAAAACGACTAGGTCTTGTGGGCATTAATGGGACAGGTAAGTCTACTTTCTTAAAAATCTTAGCAGGACAAATGGAGCCTGATAAGGGGACCATTGAGCGAAATGGTAAGGCTAGTATACATTATTTAGCACAAACACCTGAGTTTGATCCGAATTCTACATTACTAGAAGCTGTTCTTGATGGTGATCATCCTCGTTTACGAATGGTACAATCCTTTGAGCGCATTAGTCGTGAATATCGCGAAATGCAAGAGACTGGTGGCGAGGATGCTAAAGTATCTCGTAACTACATGAATGCCTTGGAGCAGATGGATCAACAAGATGGATGGCAAGTGGAGCAAGAGGCTCGTGTTATTTTATCTAAATTAGGCTTTCCTGATGTAAATCAAAAGGTGGCTATGTTATCTGGTGGTCAAAAGCGTCGCCTTGCATTAGGTCAGGCATTATTATATCCTTGTGATCTATTATTGCTAGATGAACCGACAAACCATTTAGATGAAGATAGCATCGATTGGCTAGAGTCTTATTTAAGTGCTCGTCAAGGGGGCCTATTAATCAGTACCCATGATAGATATTTCCTTGACTCAGTATGTAATGGTATTTTGGAATTATCTAATCGACGTATGTACCAATACGATGGTAATTACGAAGAATTTATTGCCTTAAAGGCTGATCGAGAGGCTCGTGAGGCGGCTACAGAAGAGAAGCGCCGTCAGTTCTTAAAACGAGAAATCGAATGGGTACGCCGTGGTGCGTTGGCGAGAACGACAAAGCAAAAAGCTCGTTTAGACCGCTATGAAAAACTTAAGAATATGGAGAAAACTAGACGCCCGGATCAAATGGATCCTATTGCTTTAAAAACGCGTTTAGGGAAAACTATCTTTGATATTGAACATTTAGCATTCTACTTTGGCGAGCGCCCTATGATTAAGGATTTTACCTACCACGTAGTACGTCATGATCGTATCGGTATCGTTGGTCCTAATGGGGTTGGCAAGTCCACCTTTATGAACATTCTTGATGGAACCTATGAACCTACAAGCGGTACGATTGGTAAAGGCGAGACAGTTCGCATTGCACATTTCAAACAAGAATTGCCTGAGTTTGATGAAGATATGCGCGTTCTCGATTATATTCGGGAAGACCATTCGTATATGGTGCTTGGTGATGGCTCTACATTGAGTGCTGGTCAGATTCTTGAACGATTCCTATTTACACCTGAGTTGCATGGTGTGCCAATCCGTAAACTTTCAGGTGGCGAACGACGTCGGTTGTATCTACTAAAATTGCTTATGAGTGCTCCTAATGTTTTGTTACTAGACGAACCGACCAATGATCTTGATATTCCTACATTAGAGGTACTAGAGGACTTCCTCGATTCCTTTAGTGGTGTCATTATCACCGTATGCCACGATCGTTATTTCCTAGACCGCGTTGTGGACAAACTCTTTGTGTTTAGTGGTGATGGTCATATTGAGATTGTTCATGGCTCCTATTCTGACTACAAGGATTCTTTAGATGAAAGTAGTACTGGAAAGCGCCCATTCTATATGGCTAATACAGGTACATCTGTTACTTCTAAAGAAGAAAAAGCTGAAGGGGTTGCACCTAGTACTGCCAGTGATACTTCATCGTTAGGCAACTCAGCAGATGGTAGTGATAGTAGCCTCACAGCTTCTGGAGGAGATACTTTCAAAGAAGTACCAAAGAAGGGGCTAAATAAAGCGGAAGAAGCGGAGTATGCTAACATCATGGAGGAATTACCTAAATTAGAGCATTTAGTAAAGGGCCTCGATGTCATGATTAGTCAAGTTGCTACTGATTATGAGAAGATGCAATCCTTGATGGCTGAGCGAGAAGAGACTCAATCCCAAATAGATGCGCTCACAGAACGGTGGATGGAATTGGAAGAACGCCTATAATTCCTTATAGCATGCGATTTTTTAATATCTGTTATGCAAAGGAATTACATGTAAATTTATTGATAAAAGTCACAAATTATAGTATAATTTCATCGATTAACGATAACAACGTTACCTAAGTAGGAGGAACTCATGAGTAAGTACCAATTTTTAGACCGTCGCGTACCGATTGAAGACGGTAACATTGCATTAGTTCAAGATTTATCCAAATGTAAAAACTGTTCCTTATGTCGTAAAGCTTGTGCTGTAGACATGGGCGTATTTGATTATTATGATTTAACAACTAATGGGGATCATCCAATTTGTATTCATTGCGGTCAATGTGCATCTATTTGTCCATTTGATTCCATCAATGAACGCTCTGAAATTGATGAAGTAAAAGCAGCTATTGCTGACCCTAATAAAATCGTCGTTTTCCAAACTGCACCTGCTGTACGTGTTGGCCTAGGTGAAGAGTTTGGCCTTGATGCAGGTACATTCGTAGAAGGTAAAATGGTAGCTGCTCTTCGTAAATTAGGTGGCGACTATATTTTAGATACAAACTTTGGTGCGGACATGACTATCATGGAGGAAGCATCTGAGTTGTTGGAACGAGTTATCAATAGTGATTCCGTATTGCCTCAATTCACATCTTGTTGCCCTGCTTGGGTAAAGTTTGCTGAAACATTCTATCCAGAATTCTTGCCAAACTTGTCTACTGCTAAGAGTCCAATTGCAATGCAAGCGCCTACACAAAAAACATATTTTGCTGAAAAAATGGGCATTGATGCAAAACAAATCGTTGCTGTTGCAGTAACACCTTGTACAGCTAAGAAATTCGAAATTCGTCGTGACGAAATGAATTCCTCTGCTGAATACTGGGATGTGCCAGAAATGCGCGATACAGATTATTGTATTACTACACGTGAACTTGCAAAATGGTTACGCGCAGAAGAAATCAACTTTGACGAACTTGAAGATTCTTCATTTGATCCATTGATGGGTGAAGCATCTGGTGGTGGTATCATCTTCGGTAATACTGGTGGCGTTATGGAAGCGGCTATGCGTGCAGCTTACAAATTAGCAACTGGTGAAGATGCACCTCAAACATTGATTCCATTCGAAGCAATTCGTGGTATGGACGGTGCTCGTGAAGCAGACGTAGTCATTGGGGACAAAACATTACATGTAGCGGCTGTTCATGGTACAGGCAATTTGCGTAAGTTCATCGAACGCATGCGTGCAGAAAATATCCATTATGACTTCATTGAAGTAATGGCGTGCCGTGGTGGCTGTATCGGTGGTGGTGGTCAACCACGCGTTAAATTACCAATGGCTGATAAAGCTCGTGAAGCTCGTATCGCTTCCTTGTACACTCGTGATGCGGAAGTAAAAGTAAAAGCAGCTTGTGATAATCCAGATATCCAAAAATTATATGCTGAGTTCTTCGATGGCAAACCTATGAGCCATAAAGCACATCACATGTTACATACAACATTTGTGAGCCGTGCAGAAGACTTAGGCCCTAACGGTGCTTGTACACCAGCTACATGCCCAACATCTGTGCCTAACTTGAAAAAGGCAGCAGAAGCGGCTAAAGCAGCAGCGGAAGCTAATAACTAATAGTAAAAAATAGTTAATAGTAAGAATTAACCGTAACCGTAATAGTAACAGTTAACTATAGTTAGTTGATACATACTATAAAAGCATATATATGGCTTAAGATAAAAGGCAGATAGTTGATATTTTAATCAGCTATCTGCTTTTTTATTTTGAATATTTAGGGGACTACCTATATGATATCTAAATGTTGTTCATACTTTCACGGTGATGAATAGTATATATGCCATATACGCATAGAGGTTAAAATATAGAGATTGGTAAATTGTTTAGGAATTATGGTTAGTGTGCTATAATTAAATTATATTTATAGAAGCAATCAATACTGTTTCAGGAGGATCTTCATGGCTTTTAAATTAAAAGGAAAAGAAGAAAAATTTTTCAGTATTTTAGAAAATCATGCTGCTCTTACATATGAAAGTGCAGAGATGATGGAGCGTGTGTTTAAAGGCGAAATCTCTAAAGAAGAGGCTTTTCTTGAAATTGATACAAAGGAAAAAGCTGCCGATGAATTAGTAACCGAAACTGTAGAACGTTTGCGTAAAACATTCATTACCCCAATGGATCGCGAAGATATTCAGCTTCTAATCGACCAATTGGATACTACATTGGATAATATTAAAGAAATCATGGATAAAATGGTTATGTACCACGTTGGTAATCCAAGTGATGGTGCTATCCGTATGAGTGAAATCGTTGTAAAATGCGTTAAACATATTAACAAATCTATTGGTTATATGGGCAGCCTTAAAAAGGACCATGTAAAGGTAGAAGGCCGTGTACACCAAGTATTGAAACTTGAGTCTGAAGCGGATAATATTTACCACGAAGAAATGGCTAAGCTCTTCACTGAGTGTACAGATCCTATTGAAATTATCAAATGGAAGGAAATCCTTAGCGCCATGGAGGATGTAATCGATGGTTGCGAAGATTTGGTAGGTACATTCCGCCGGGTAGTATTGAAATATGCTTGAGTCTCATTATTTAGTATGGCTAGTAGTATTTTTAGCATTAGCCTTCGACTATATCAATGGCTTCCACGATACGGCGAACGCCATTGCTACATCTGTTTCGACCCGTGCTATTGAGCCTAAAAAGGCTATTATGATGACGGCAGCACTCAATTTCCTTGGTGCCATGGTTAGTACAGGGGTTGCAAAGACAATCGGTGGCGACATCGTAATGTCTGCATCTCTTATCAATAGTGGAATCATTTCGGCTGCTCTCATCGGTGCCATCACATGGAACTTGCTTACCTGGTATTGGGGGATTCCTAGTTCCTCATCTCATGCTCTTATCGGTGGTATCATCGGTGCTGTAGGTTGGTCCGTAGGCTTTGATGCCTTAAATGAGGCGGGTATTTTAAAAATTTTCTTATCCCTTATTTTATCTCCAATTGTAGCCATGATTGGTGGCTATATTGTGATGAAAGTATTGTTGCTTATCTTTGGTAGATTCTCTCCAATTGTACTAAATGATAGATTTAGATCCATGCAAATTGTGTCTGCCGTCATGATGGCTTTCTCTCATGGCTCTAATGATGCGCAAAAGGCGATGGGGATTATTACCTTAACCTTGCTTAGCGGTGGCTTCATTGATACATTGGATGTACCATTATGGGTTAAACTTTGTTGTGCTACGGCTATGGCTATGGGTACAGCAGTGGGTGGTTGGAAAATCATCTCTACTATGGGGACTAAGATTTTTAAACTAGAAACAATTAATGGTTTTGCTGCTGACTTAAACTCTGCTATCACTATTTTTACAGCTACATTCTTACATTTACCTGTAAGTACGACACACGTTGTAAGTGGTTCCTTGCTTGGCGTAGGTTCCTCTAAACGTCTTAAAGCTGTTAACTGGGGCGTAGCAAGATCGATGGTATTGGCTTGGTTTGTAACAATTCCATTATCTGGTATTGTAGCGGCTATTGCTTATGAAATCGGTCATTTACTATTTGGTTAATAAATAACTATATAAAACTAAAAAAGACTGCGAAAGCAGTCTTTTTTTAGTTCTATTGGTTAAGAATTGGATTAATTGAGTTATACAATTTACCAATTAGATTTTAATATTTTTTTGTAGTTTATTATGAACCTGTCACCAAAGAATGTAGGTATACACTAGGTTTTAAATACTATATTCTATAAAAGCGATTTATCTATATTTGGCAACATTAATGTTAGATTTCAAGTTGAATATAGCGAAATGCTTATAAATATGTGCTTTTCTTGATTATGCATTTTATTAATAAATGCGGTTTATTACTTGTTTAATAGTTGTTTTAGGACTGTTTATAATGAATAACTATTGCATACTTATGTAACGGAGGTTATACTATCGGTAGAAGGAGTTTTTCAAGTGAAAAGTGAGGTATGTATATGGCATGGGGTGGAACTAGACGCGGTGCCGGGCGCCCACGTAATCCGATTAAACGTATTGGTAGAACCATTCGACTTAGTGATGAAGAGTTTCTTTCACTCAAACCATTAATTATGGCCATCAAGGCCAATAATGATAAACGCTATAGGCAACAATGTACTAGAAATGTATAATAAGGCATTGTCACAGCATATAAACATAATAAACTTTAAATCTATGTTACAATAACCCATTATTTAAATCTTTCAACTACAACACATCTCTACTCTCTAACCATATGCTGTGTGCAATACAAAGCAGTACGAAGAAGGTCCCAATTCAATGAATTGGGACCTTTTCCGTTGCGTATAGTATAATAATTCCTATTTTGTTATATGAAAAAACTCACAGAATGGATATAATAAAAGTATGTACGCAAGTAAATAAATTCAGGAGGTGTTAGCTTGTTACAAGATTTACTATCTGAGGATAATGTATCTTTTCATTATCCTGCAGAAACGTGGGAAGAGGTAATTCGTCACGGTGGACAACTCATGGTTGATGCTGGTTTTACTGACCCAGCTTATACGGAGGCTATGGTAGAGGTAGTGCGTGAAATGGGGCCATATATTGTATTGGCACCAGGTCTTGCTATGCCACATGCTCGTCCGGAAAATGGGGCAAAACGTGTAGGTACTGCATTGGTAACCTTAGAAAAACCATTGAATTTTGGTAGTCCTGACAATGATCCTGTTTCTGTTGCGTTGTTTTTATGTGCTCCAAACAAGGATGAACATATTCAGTTGTTGACAGATATTGCTACATTATTTGAGGATGATGAGTTTTTAGATGCGGCTGCTGATTTTGAAAGTATTGAAGATGTACAAGCATTCTTGGCAGAGCATTTAGAAGATCAAGAATACGTTTAGTAGGAGGCAAGTATGATTTCTGTATTAACTGTATGCGGTAATGGCATTGGTTCTAGCTTGATGCTAAAAATGAAAATTGAAGAAATCTGTGCTGAAAATGGTATTGATGCACAAGTTGAATCTATTGATTTTAATGCCGCACAAGGTCGTAAAGCGGACCTTATTGTAACTGTAAAAGAGTTAGCTGAACAATTTGAAGACAAGAATGTCGCTATTGTTCGCAGCTATATTAATAAAAAGAAAATCACTGAAGATATTCTTGATGCATTGAAACAAGCAGCTCAATAATGTAACAACTATATATAGGAGGTAGTGCCATGGAAATGGTATTAGAGTTCTTACGTGATGTGCTGTCTCAACCAGCACTTTTGATTGGTATTATGTCATGTATAGGTTTGATTGCCTTGAAACGCCCGTTTCATAAGGTAATGACTGGTACATTAAAACCTATTCTTGGATACTTGATGCTCGCAGCTGGTGCAGGTGTTATCGTTAACAATCTTGATCCACTAGGTAAGATGATTGAGCATGGCTTCCATATTACTGGTGTAGTACCAAACAACGAAGCTATCGTGGCTGTAGCACAAAAGGTACTTGGCGTTGAAACGATGTCTATTCTCGTAGTAGGCTTATTGATGAACTTATGTATTGCTCGTTTCACCAAGTTCAAATATGTGTTCTTAACAGGTCACCATAGCTTATTTATGGCTTGTCTTATGTCTGCCGTACTCGGTACTGCAGGTTTGTCCGGTATGGAACTCATCCTTGTAGGTGGTTTCTTGATGGGCGCTTGGTCTGCTATTTCTCCAGCAATTGGCCAAAGCTATACATCTAAGGTTACAGAAGGCGATGAAATTGCTATCGGTCACTTTGGTAGTTTAGGTTATTATTTATCCGCTTGGGTTGCCAAATATGTAGGTAAAGCAGAGGATAGTACAGAAGACATTGAAATTCCAGAAAAATGGGGTTTCTTGCGTGACTCTACTTTATCTACAGCATTGACTATGATCGTATTCTACTTGATTGCAGCCTTTGCGGCTGGTTCTGAGTTTGTAGCTACTTTATCTGGTGATATGAGTCCTTACTTATATGCTGTTATGAGCGCTATGAACTTTGCTGTAGGTGTAACAATCGTATACTCTGGTGTACGTATGATCTTAGGTGATTTGATTCCTGCATTCCAAGGTATTGCAACAAAAATTATCCCTAATGCCATCCCTGCAGTAGACTGTGCAGTATTCTTTACATATGCTCCAACAGCCGTAGTATTGGGTTTCATTAGCTCCTTTATCGGCGGTATCATCGGTATGCTCATCCTTGGCGCTGTAGGTGGTGTATTAATCATCCCTGGTCTTGTACCTCATTTCTTCTGCGGTGCAACAGCAGGTATCTATGGTAATGCTACAGGCGGCCGTCGTGGTGCTGCAGTAGGCGCATTCCTTAATGGTTTGGCTATTACTTTCTTGCCAGCATTGGCATTGCCAGTTCTTGGTCAATTAGGTTTCCAAAATACAACATTTGGTGATGCTGACTTTGCTGTAATGGGTCTTGTACTAGGTCATGCATTCGAATGGATTGGCATGGCAGGTATCTATGGCATCGTAGCGATTGCAGCTCTTGTACTTATTATTCCAAACTTTATTAAAACAAAAGGTAAAGTTATTAACTACGTAGAAGAGGAGTAATGAAAACAACTGAGCAACATAGTAATGTTGTAATACGATATATATTCCTCACCGTAGGGGCCATAAGTTTTGCTCTCGGTACAGCGGGTATCGTATTACCACTATTGCCAACAGTACCTTTTTATATGCTTACCTTATTTTGCTTAGCTAGAGGATCTGAACGTTTTCATAACATGTTCTTAGAATCTAATTTGTATCAAAAGACTGTTGGTGCTTATGAACGCGATAAAGCGTTAACGTTGCGGACAAAGTTGTCTATTCTCTTATCTGTGACTACAATAATGGCGATTGGTGCGTATTTCAGTCAAGATATGCCCATTGCACTTGGTGTTATGGCCTTTGTATGGATTGGTCATGTTATAGCATTAGTCTTTATTGTAAAAACAAAAGAATAATGAGTTATTGCAGATTATTTTAAATATGCCTCGTAAGTTAAACTACATTTGTTTAGCTTGCGAGGCTATTTTTGTTATAAATTTATATTTTTAAAGAAAAAATGAATTATTACAAAATTTAATTTGACAATGAATATCAATAAGTATACTATGATAACTGTGTAAGTGATAATTTATATAGTATTTGTGTATATGGTGATAGTATGAATCCACATAATCATGCAATTTCACGTGCAGGACTTACTATGTCGAGACATACGGTGTTTGACGGTATCGATCTATTATTTCTGGATGTGAAAGAAGAGTCGGTTCAATTTTATGCTAAATCACATACCAAGACATTTGCCATAAATCATTGTGAAGAGGGGCGCATCGAGTGTAAGTTTACATCTGGGGAATATTTATATATGGGGCCAGGAGATATGTCATTAGGTTGGCATACTCATGCTGACTACCAACATAAAAATTACTTCCCTACAAAACTTTTTAAGGGAATTGTATTACTCGTAGATGTAGAAAAAGCGCAACCTGTATTGGATTCGCTTGTTACTGAGTCACGTATTAATTTAACAAGCCTAGCTGAACGATTTTGTGAGCAATCTGAATTTGGTATGATGATGGAAGAGACGGAATCTGTTCGCCAGATTTTTTCTAGCTTATATAAAGTGCCTGATCAAATTAAAGGGCACTATTTTAAATTAAAAGTTATTGAAACTTTCTTATTATTATCTATTATTTCTACAACTAATCATGAAAAGAGAAGCTCCTATCGTAAACAACAAGTAGATATTGTAAAAGCTGTTAATGAATATATATCTACACAGTTTATGAAACGGATAACCATAGATTCCTTGTCTGACCAATTTGATATTCCTACATCAACATTAAAGCGTTGTTTTAAAGGGGTATATGGTATGACAATCCATCACTATTTAAAGGAATGTCGTATTAATGCAGCTAAGCACTTGCTTCAAGAGTCAGATCGATCTATTTTAGAAATTGCTAATGCCGTAGGCTACGAGAATGGTAGTAAATTTACTAGTGCATTTAAAGAGGCCACAGGTGTAACTCCTAGTGCTTATCGTAAAGTATAAACACCTTAAGCCAAACTAAGCCAAAGCATGCATTATAATATTAGTAATATTTAAAATATAAGTGTTCAAGGCTTAGAACGAGTAGGTTATAAAACTTAATATTGTCCGAAATGTATATTTTTGGTCTTTTCGGAGTAGATATGCAAGATACACTTTGCTAACATTAAAATGTAAATGATATTCAATGTCATTATATGTTGCTGAAGTGTATCTTTTTTATTTTGTGTATGAGATACAAAACATATGGTTAGTTAGAAATTGAGGAGGGCACAATGAACCGGTGGGGACATGCAAAACGTAGCATTATTCTGTCTAGTGCAGTTGCCTTGTGGCTTAGTGCACCGCTTGTAGTGTGGGCGGAGAATGCGACTGTTACTACGGATGTTGTTCATGTCAAAGGTACATGGGCAGAAGAAGAAGCAAAATTGAACTCACAGCAAGTGCAAATCATTACTAAGAAAGAGATTGAAAAGAAACAGGCGAAGTCCGTCGAAGATATTATATTTACTCAAACAGGTGTATCTAGAACCGTTGATGCTATGGGCCGTGTTGGTGTATCCATCCGCGGTGCCGAAGCGCGTCACACACTGATCCTTGTAGATGGTCAACCCGTACTCGGCGATTTTGATAAGTACTCTGGTGCAGCAGACGAAGTCCAACGGCTAGGTACAGAAAATGTTGAACGTATAGAAGTTATTCAAGGTGCTGCCAGTGCTAAATACGGCTCTGATGCTATAGGTGGTGTCGTTAATATCATCACCAAAAAAGCACAAAAGAAACCAACCTTACAATTGAATGCAGAAGGTATGCGCCGTAAAAGCGATGGCGATGCGTTCCCATACCAAAACTTTTTCATTCGTGCCGACTCTGGTCAAATGGGGAAATTAAAGGTTGGTTTATCTGGTAGTAAACGTGATCTTATGCCTGTTTTAGCATCCGTTAAACGTCGTGACTCCGGTATGGCTTTTGATTATGCTAAGCATAACTTCAAACCAAATGTACTTCGTTACTATGGTGATGCGGCCGATATCGGTCTTGTAGCAACTTATGATGCAAACGATAAAAATAAATTTGAAATGCGTCTCAACCGTTATACAGAAGATCTTGTACGCGATGTTAAACACTCTGACTCCGACTTAGAGCCTCAACAACACTTTAAACGTACTGCAGATCGTAATACGGCAAACTTGCAATGGTCCTCTCGAGCTGGTAAAAGTGACTGGACGGTTGAAACTAACTACTCCCGCATCAAAGAAAATGACGTAGCCCTCATTAGTTATACTGGTCGTTCTGCTTATGAAGGCTCCAATGAGTTGCGCTATATCGATAATATCGATCACCGTCAATTAGACATTCGAGCTAATGCGAATACACAGCTCAATAAAAATCATCTGCTTAGCTACGGCGTGAGCTATGCTCGTGAAGAAGGTTCTGGTAGCCGATTGAAGAGCTCTCCTAATACAAGCACAATGTACATCGATCCATGGGACTATGATAAGAGCTTGCTTGTAGATAAACTAGACCGTCTTGTAAGACGTAAAGGCGATAACAGTATTAAAGTATATTCCCACATCCACGACTACAAGTTCATCAATTCCGGTGGTGGTATGCCCCAATGGGATATGGATTATGAATACTATGGCGCCGAAACAGATGCTCAAAAACCAGGCATTACATACGATGACTATATAAATTATGGTTTATCTGAAAGCCGATTAAGTGATTGGTCTAGTACATCCCCTAATAATCAACCTGTAACGGATGAGTTTAAAGCTCGTTATAAAGCTTTAGAAGATCGTTTAAAAGCAGAAAATCCTGTATTATCTGCTACACGTGCCAATATCGTAGGTGACTACTTTAAATATGGCGAGTCTAACGATCCAGAAATGCGTAAAAAAGCACCTAAGCTAAATGGTAAAGCCTTCTTAGAAGAATATCGTAGCCGTGATCAACGCTTAACAACTGGTAGTGGTACGATTCGCAAGTTAAATGCTTATGTTTCTGATACATGGCAGGTGAATAAGAATTTAACCTTATCTCCAATTCTTCGCTTTGATAACAGTAGCCTATTTGGTTCCAATTTGTCTGCGTCCTTGGGGATGACCTATAACGTAAAGGGCAATACACACCGTAGATTTAAAGCCAATGTTGGTACTGGTTATACAGAGCCTGGTATGGGTGAATTGTGGTATAACTGGGAAATGTACGCTTCTAACCCTGTAGGGATTGGTGTAGCGAAGCTCGGTTGGTACTGGGCGGGTAATCCTAATTTAAAACCTGAAAAATCAGTCAACTTTGATATGAGCTTGGAAGGTGAAAATAAAAATACTTATGCGCGTGTAGGTGTATTCCATAACCGCATCAAAAACTATATGTCTGTGTATTTCACAGGGGACTTTATGGACTTTGCGCCATACCTCAAAGGCGATGCGAAGTACCAACGGGCCCCAGATATGATTTACAGCTTTAAAAATATTGGTAAAGCAGAAATCACAGGTGTTCAAGCGGAAGTACAACAAAAGTTCGGCAAATATTGGTCCGGTAAGCTAGGTTATACATACTTGCATGCCATCAACAAGAGCGATCCAAGTATGCCTCGTCAATTGCTTGATAAACCAATGCACAAAGTTGACATCGGCATTACTTATGACAATCCTAAATCCGGTTGGAATGGATCCATCTGGGGTGATTACTATATCAACATGCTTGATAGTAATACCCTTAACAATGGCGGTAACTACTGGCCAGATATCTTATCCGGTGATGCAGGTGTTTATAATAAACAAACCTATGAAAAGAAAACATTTGGCATTTGGAACGTAATGGTTCAAAAACGATTCAATAAAAATGCCATGATGTACTTTGGTATCAACAACATCTTTAACCATCGCGATGATGACCGTGCTACACAAGAACGGGTATATCGTGTGGGGGTTAACCTTAAATTTGGTGGTGGAGACAGCAGCAAAACTACAGCAATCGGTAAATCCAAGGATGGCACAACTGTTAATGCAGTAGGGGTCAATACACCTAATGGCGCTAATGGCGAAGTAGTAAATGCTGAATCTAGCGTACAAAACGTAGCTGATGTAGTTCGTTTAACTGATTTTATTCGTTCTGATTTTGATACCACAAAAGAACGTGGTGTTACATTAGTGGGCGACTACAGAGCGCGCTGGATGGCACATGATGGTTCTAATAGACCTCAATCTCCATTTAGAGCTAACTCTGCTATTGGCTCTGCAAAAGCAAATATGTACGATGCCAATCGTCATAGCTTTGAACAACGCTTACGACTTGGCTTTGATGCACGTCTTAATGAGTTTACAAACCTCAAAGTTATCGGCAGTGCGACTGGCATGAGTGGTGTAGATACAAGCTGGACTCAATCTGATTCTAAAGGCTTTAACCATCAACGAATCGATACCGTGGATCTCACAAGACGTGTAAAAAAATGGGACGTATCTGTGGGCCGCTTAACTGAGCCTATGGGTGCGAGTGGATATTGGTTCGGTCAATCCTATGACGGTGTTCGTGCCGTTTGGAATGGTCACGACTCTCAAGTTCGTATCGGTGTTGGTACTTTCAAACATAGTACAGGTATTACTGATTCTGCCTATACTCACGCAGTACATGAAGTTATTTACAGACCGCCAACAGCGGCTGAGTTAATCGGTATTAATCGCGATGAGTTCCCATACGATATTGAAAGTGCTACTAAAACCGGTTCTGATGGTGAGAAAAAATCTACTGAAGATACAGCTGCACCAGATAGCCCTAATGGTATTTATGATTCTACTTACAAAGGTAAGACAGATAGCATCTACTTCTATCAACAACTGAAAGACTTGCAAGCTGAATATGAAGCTTATAAAGAAACACTGGATTTAAGCTGGAGTAATCCAAATCGCGATCAAGAGATTGAAAAGGCAAATGCTAAGCTTGCGGAAACACAACAAAAACAAGCTCAAGTGATGAGTCGATTACAAGATATTCTTACAAAGGCATACCCTACAGATATGGCTGAGAAGAAATTCTCCCTCGATATTCCATCTGGTGGTTATGCAATGTATGAAATCACTAATAAGAATACAGGGGAAAAACTCTATAAGACCGGGGACATTATGTATAATGTGAACTCTTCTTTATACCCTGAATACTTAAAAGAAAAGGCTAAAGGTCTTATCATATCTACTGATAATAAAGATGCTTTAGTAAACCCTAAAGCCTATGTTGAAAAACATGGTGACGAAATCAATCAATCCGTAGAAGAAATTGCTAAATATAATGCTACAGATAACTGGAGCAACTATAACAATAGTGAGCTTGATGTGGTTTGGGTTAAACAGCCAGATGGTACTTACAAACAATCCTATGATTACTATGGACAACCATCTAGTGATTATGAGTTCACTGGTTATTTAGGTGCTAAAACGTATAAATACGATAGTGGTAACTATGTATTTAGTGATTATGATGCTAAAGATGCAATTTATAAAAAGAACTTTACAATGGCCTCTAATGACTGGGGTGAAGGTAGTTCTTACTATGGTTGGGGCATGCCAAATGCATTGTTCAATTATATGTATAATCTTGAAAAAGTTGTACATGATGCAGAATCTGAAAATAAGTTACCTCGTGAAGCAATAGGTAAAATCATTGGTAACTTGATTCGTACAGAAGGTGTGGTTCTTGAAAAAGATAATGTACCAGCGATTGATAAAGCGGCCTTTGTTCAATATAAGAAACAAATAGGCTCTCGTCTTGGGTTACAAGCGTGGTATTTACGCTCCTTTGGCGGTAAAACGCATACATACCTAAATGCAAATGGCAACGGTAATGATGAATATAGCTTCTCCAATGTAGCTCATGTATTTGGTATCGGCGCTAAATATCAATTAGGTGCTAATGCATCTGTTACCGTTGATTACGGCCAAAACCGTTCCAACTTGGGCCGTTATTTAAATGGTAACACTGTATACCAACATGAACGTGGCACAGCAGATTTTGCTCTTAAAGGTCATCAAATGGGTGGTACACCACACTTCTGGATGGCTCGTCTAGATATTGGTCGTGCTGACCTAGATATTCCAAAATCTTGGAATGCGTTCATCGATTACAAACACTTTGAACATGGTTCCTTCTTCGGTGGCAATGGTACTAGCGCAGTACCGGATCGTTATCTTGACGGTATTCGCAGCTTTACATTTGGTGCAGGCTATGTACCTCGCAAGGATTTACTCCTTGAGGCATTCTACACGTTCGATGCGAAGGGCACTAATAAACGAGATACTTTATATGGTAGTGAAAGCTTTAAGTTAGGCGATTATACAAGAATTCAAGGCACCTACAGGTTCTAATGTTCAGTCTGTAAACAGGCAGAAAGGTTACTAATATGGAAAACTTAAATTATGTCATTCACTTGTTTCATAGCGGCGGGTATGTAATGTATCCATTATTACTCTTGTCTTTTATGGTTATCGCTATCGCTACAGAACGAGCTTTCTACTATCGCAAATATGCCGGTAAAACTTTCGTTGTTACCCATGCAGTCAATGAACTAGCAAAATTACAAAATTGGGCAGAAATCGATAAAGTAATCAAAGAAAACCCATCTATTGCGAGCCGTATTGCAGAAGCAGGTTTACATAATGCTTCTAGCGAGGAAGCTATGAAAACAGCCTTTGCTGACCAAATGGGGGTAGACGCTGTAGGCTTCCGTAAATATATGGACTACCTCAGTGCTACCGTTACAATCTCTCCATTATTGGGCCTATTAGGTACTGTAACAGGTATGATCGGTTCTTTCAGTATCCTTGACTCCGGTGCAGGCGCATCTGCTATCACTGGTGGTGTTGGTGAGGCCCTTATCGCTACAGCATCCGGTTTGTGTGTAGCCATCATGGCATTCATTGTGTACACATTCTTTAGCCATCGTTTAGATTCTATTATTAATCAAATTGAAGGTATGTGCGTGAGTATCGTTAGTGCTAAACGAGAAGGGTGGAAATAATTATGAACTTACAAAGCTTTCGTATGAAAACAAAGCCTGAATTCATGATTATTCCAATGATTGATATTATCTTCTTCTTGTTGGTATTCTTCATGATGAATAGCTTACAAACAGTAGCTCAAAAAGCATTATCTGTACAATTACCACAAGCTACGAGTGCATCTGCACCGGCTCAGTTACCAGTTGTATTTACACTTGATGCGGAAGGGCATATTACAATTGATAACAATCCAATGAGTATTGATCAAGCAGAAGCTATGATTAAACAACGAATTCAAGAAAATCCTAACGCTAGTGTTATCTTACAAGCCGACAAACGTGCAGCTCATGGTCAAGTGGTAGCAATTATGGATATGCTAAAACAATCTGGTGTTAAACGCTTGGCTATTGCAGCTGAACAGAAAGGATAACTATGGGACTAGGCATATCATGGAAAAAAGCAGCCATTATATCCGCCGTAGTTCATCTAGTTGCTCTATTTATTGCAGTTATCTTTTTTGTAGTGGTTCCAGCGATTCAAGAAATGGAAACCTATGAAATCGACCTCACGCAAAGTGTGCTCGATGATGGCGGCAGTGGTCATGCCGGCGGTGGTGGCGGTAATAGGTCAGACCTATTCCCTAAACCATTATCGGCTGATGAAGTGGCGGCAAGAACAAAGGCTGTTGTAGCGAATATTGATCCATCTACTGCAACAGATATTCCTGATGCAGTAGATGTAGCCAAAAAAGGTGGCGAACATAAAGGTAATACCTCTGGCGATAATTCCGCAGGGGGTTCCGGCCCCGGACATGGTGGCGGCTCTGGCGGTGGTAACGGTACAGGCGTTGGCACTGGTAATGGCGATGGTCAAGGTCAGGGAAATGGCAACGGTAATGGCAATGGCAATGGTGATAGTCATGGTACGGTGAAAGCTGCATTTGATACGGAGGGATTCCGTGCAAGAGTGCAAAATAATGCACAAATGCCTTCCATGGCTTTAAAAAGAAAGTTACAAGGTGATGTAACTGTACAAGTTACATTAGATACAAATGGTAATCTTATTGGTCAAAGTATTATATCGTCTACAAATGAAATATTTAATGATGCGGCTATGTCTGCAGTAGTAGCTGCAACACCATATCAAAATCCAACTGGTGAAGATATTGATATCAATGTACCAGTTGAGTTTAGAGGTCATGAATCATCTGATGATGAGGACGAATAGAAGTATCTATGTGATAGACCTATCTATGAATTAAAGGAGATAATTATGAAATCCATTATTTTATATTCATCCCTCACGGGAAATACAAAAAGCGTAGCGGAAGCAATGGCTTCTGTAATGCCTGAAGGTACACCTTGCGTTCCTGTAAAGGAAGCGCCAGAGAATTTAGCTGATTATGACACTGTTTTCGTAGGTTTCTGGGTAGACCGCGGTACAGCAAATAAAGAGGCTGCAAAATTGATTGAAACCTTAACAAATCCTAACATCGTATTTTTTGCTACATTAGGTATGTATGCAGATTCTGATCATGCTCGTGAAAGTATTGAAAAAGCATCTGAATTACTACAAAATAAAGAGTCCCTTGTAGATGGCTTTGTCTGCCAAGGTAAAATAGATCCTAAAGTCATCGAGATGATGTATAAAATGTTCCCACCTGGATCTGCGCATGGTCAAAGCCCTGAACGCGATGCGTTACATAAAGCGGCTGAGACACATCCTGATGAACAAGACTTTGCCAATGCAAAAGAATTTACAAAATCTGTACTTGCAAAGTTGCAAGCCTAAACTGAAAGGGGATTGGAGTATGAGTTTAGCAAGTTTCTTTGAATCCATTCCGGAGAAGCAACGGAATTTACAACTAGGTTTAGAATGCGATAATCCGATGAGTGGTGCATTTCCTCATAAACGGGTTGTTCATGCAGGGCTAAATGGTACTTTAGTTTCGCCAAAGGAAACACAAGCCGTTTGGGATACCTTAATGAATGGCACACCGAAAAAGGGTGAAATGCAATGTGCCTATATTCACATTCCGTTTTGTAAGACTAAATGCACATATTGTGGCTTCTTCCAAAACGGTACGAGTCAAAACGTAGAGGACCAATATATTGATGGTCTTGTTAGCGAGTTAAAACTAGCTAGTGAGCGTCCAAGATTAAAAGATGGTTTGATTCATGCTGTATTTATCGGCGGAGGCACACCAACATCGCTATCTCCAGCAAACTCTGAACGATTGCTAAAAGCAATTAAAGAGTATTTGCCACTAGCTAACGATTACGAGCTTACCTTAGAAGGACGTATTCACGATTTGATTCCTGAAAATCTTGATGTGTGGATGGCAAACGGCGTAAACCGCATGTCTATTGGTGTACAATCTTTCAACACAGAAGTGCGTCAAATGGTAGGCCGTCTAGATACGAAAGAAACCGTATTAGAACGTCTAGCAGCATTAAAGGCCTATGGTCAATGCTCTGTTGTTATCGACTTAATCTATGGTTTGCCTGGTCAAACTATGGAGGTTTGGGAACAAGATTTAGCTGATTTAGTAAGCTCAGGCGTAGATGGTGCTGACCTATATCAATTGAACGTATTTGATGGCAGTGATCTTAATAAAGATATTGCAAAAGGTAAGGTGCCAGCTGCTGCGACAACAGCAATGCAAGGGGATATGTTCGAATTTGGTCGCAAGTACCTTGATGAGCGCTCCTATCGCCGATTAAGCGCTGCTCACTGGAGTGCTAATAATCGTGAACGTAGCTTGTATAATATCTTGGCTAAAGCGGGCGTGCCTATGTTCCCATTTGGTAGCGGTGCCGGTGGTAACGTTGATGGGTACGGCATGATGTTACATCGTGCATTAAAGCCATACGAAGATATGGTTAGTCGCGGTGAAAAACCATTCATGGCTCTTATGAAACAAAGTGAGTTACAACCCGTCGTAAATCAAGTGGTAAGCCAACTTGAACAAGGGTTCCTCAATATTATGAGTTTAGTAACACTAGATCCAAGACTAGAAGAATTAAACTGGCTCTATAAATTATGGGAAGAACGTGGTCTTGTAGCTTACAATGGGTTACTTTATAAATTGACTGCAGCTGGTGAATTCTGGACTGTAAATCTTACACAAAGTACCTTGGAGGCTGTGGAGTATATCATGACTGGTAAAAACTCCTTCGCTATGGAAGCGGTGGCCGCCCAAGATACGAAAACAACGTCTAAAGATAATCCTAACCAAGAGGTACGTGGTATTGGTCAAGGTAAAGCTAATATTTCCGTACCAACAGATGAAGATTCCGAAGCACAACGCAAGGAAGCCCTTATAGCTAAGGCAAAAGCAGAAATTGCGAAAAGTGGTGCATCTGGTGAGTCAGCAGAGCGAATGGTACAGGCTATGTACAATTTGAGTGCTGATGAAATTGAATATATGATGGAACGTATGATGTCTTAACCTGTTATATTACACCTTATATCTAACAACCTTTCTCACATACAACATATACTAAATAAGACAAACTACGTGACATACAGTACACTTTGTACTACAAAGTAGCCCCAGACCATGGTCTGGGGTTTACTTTTTATAAGGTGAAAGGTATTCTGTAACTATAAGAAGTAATATTGTTGTATGAATAGTTATGTTTTCGGAGTCAGGAGATTAGTATGAGTACATTTCCTCAAAAACATATAGATATTGTTGGCATAGGTGCCAGTACATTAGATCGATTTATCGTCGTCGATCATTATCCTACAGGCCGTGAGGTACAACAAGTCGTATCGTCTACTACAGATGGTGGTGGGCCAGTGGCTACAGCACTAGCGGTGGCAGGAAAATATGGTGCCCGTACCGCTATGATTGATAGCATTGGTGATGACATGGTAGGTCGTCATATATTAGATGACTTTGAAAAATACAATGTTAATACAGAGGCAATTCAAGTTGAACGCGGTGCTAAGAGCGGTGTGGCAACAATCCTCGTAAAACAGAGTACTGGTGAGCGTGCTGTATTTTTTGAACGGTCTACTGCAACTGAGCCTGAGTTTTTAGATACCCATAAGCAGCTCATAGGATCTGCCTATATTCTGCATATCAATGGTCGACATCGCCAACTCATGCGCTCTGCTATTGCCGTTGCAAAAGAGGTAGGCACTATTATTTCTTTAGATGGTGGTGCTCAGCGTTACGATGAAGACATGAAGCCTATTACAGAAGCCAGTCATATCGTTATCGTAGCTCGTGATTATGCAGAAAAATATACGGGCACAACTAATCTAGAAGATGCTTGTCGTATCATTCATGAACGAGGTGCATGTATTGCAGGTGTTACAGATGGTGCTAATGGCAGTTATTTTGTATGGCCTGATGGAACATTTTATCGATGTGAACCATTTACTCAAGCTACCGTAGTAGATACAACGGGGGCTGGGGATAGCTTCCATGGGGCTTTTTTAGCTAATTTAGTGCATACAATTAATCATATGAAGGGGCAAGACACAACTTCGACGACTAAGCATGACCGTGCATCTATACATGCTGTAGAGTTGCTAAAAGCTTGTGCGCATTCCGATTTAGAGAAGGCTGCTATTTTTGCATCTGCAGTAGCTTCTTTAAATACACAAGGCATAGGCGGGCGCAGTCCACTACCAACGTTAAAGTCAGTGCAGGAACTAATAGGATAGGACTATAGTTATGTGGAAAAATACTTCAAAAAATCAAGTTCAGCAATATATGCAACAAAATCCTTATCGCCTATTAGCCCTTAGCTTTTTGGCTACCATGACTATAGGGACGATATTACTCATGTTGCCCATATCAAATGCTCAAGGCCATAGTACAACGCTTGTAGATGCAGCTTTTACCGCAGTATCTTGTGTTTCTGTAACTGGATTGTCAACAGTAGATACCTATCATCATTGGTCCTTGTTTGGCAAAATCGTCATGGTAATCCTTATCCAATTAGGTGGTTTGGGGATTGTTTCCTTTACCACTATTATTGCTCTAGTATTAGGGCGACGGGTAGGTCTGAAAAATCGCGTGCTTTTGTCAGAGGATGTAGGGCAAGATGGTATGAAAGGGCTTCTACACATTACGAAGAAGCTAACCATTTATACCTTTTGTGTCGAAATAATTGGTGGTATTATCTATACAATTCAGCTATATCCCTATATTGGTGATGCGGCTTTATATACGGGGATTATGCAATCTATTTCCAGCTTTTGTAATGCAGGATTTATATTCTTTGATAATGATTTACCTTATGCTATGGTGGGTGATGTATTATTTAATATGAATACAATGGCCCTTATTGTAATAGGTGGTTTTGGTTATCTCCCGACTTTTGATATTTGGTCGCATCGCAAGCTACGACGCTTTGTAGATTTAAAACTACATACAAAAATAATGTTAGTTGGTACAACGGCGCTCATCCTTTTAGGGACGATTATTTTCTTAGGGGTTGAGTGGGCGAATCCCAAAACGTTTGGCCCTTTACCTATATGGAACAAGGTCATGGCATCTCTGTTTCAATCGATTACACCTCGTACAGCGGGGATTGCAACTGTAGATTATAATGATTTACATCCAATTACACTGTTTATTACCATCATTTTTATGTTTATTGGGGCAGGTCCTAACTCTACAGGGGGCGGTGTTAAGATTAGTACTATTGCCGTCGCTTTTCTAGCATCGCGTACATTATTTAATAACCGTCCTGATACAGAGGTTTTTGAACGTCGTATTTCGTTGGTTACTGTACTTAAGGCAAATGGGATAATCTTTTTATCTATCCTTCTTGTTTTACTTGCTACTTGTTATTTGGCTTGGGATGAGCCATATGACTTTATTCGACTGCTTTTTGAGGTAACTTCTGCCTTTGGGACCGTAGGTCTTACAACGGGTATTACACCTGATTTATCTGAAAGTAGTAAATGGGTGTTAATGCTTGTCATGTTTACAGGTCGTGTAGGGGTTATGACTGTTATTGGTACTTGGGCGCTAAGAACGGCACCGACTAAACCAATTAGCTATGCAGAAGAGCGTGTATTGTTATAAAAATAGATTAGATTGAATATAAAAGGGGGCATATATGAAACATAAAACGATAGCAGTAATAGGTCTTGGTCAATTTGGTGG